>UQVF01000016.1 GCA_900544365.1 uncultured Veillonella sp.
TTTTAATTATATATGGTAAATAGAAATAAATAAAATAGATTGAATTTATTTTCTATGATAAAATATTTTTATTGCAAGGAGGTGTACCATGGAGAATACAGAAAAAGATTGGCAAATCTTTATTGCTATTGCAGAAGAAGGAAACATGACAAAAGCCGCAAATCGTTTATATATTTCTCAACCTGCATTATCTTATCGTTTACAGCAACTAGAAAAACAATTCAATAAACCATTATGCATTCGTACTTCTCGAGGCATTACACTTACAGAAACAGGAGAATTATATTATCACTATGCTTTAGATATGCTGACTAGAAAACGTGAGTTTGAAGATACTCTAGCTAATTATAACGAAGATGTAACTGGCATATTAAGATTGGGGGTATCTAGTATTTATGCCAATTATATGCTACCAGATATCTTATCAGGATTTACGCGAGCCTATCCGAAAGTAAAATTAGAAGTGTTTACAGGCATTAGTTCTAAAATTGCTCAACTATTTCAATCTAAAGAAGTACAGGTTGCCATTATACGTGGCCCACAATCCCTGGTAGGTGAATCATTTTTAATTCACACAGATCGCATCGGCTTAGTGACTAATAAATCTTTACCTTCTAAACCAATGCCTAGAAAAGATATTCTGATTTTACCATTTATACGATACGCCACAGCCCATGATTTATATAATGTAATCGATAAATGGTGGAAACAGCATTATCAAGTTCCTCCCAACGATAGCATAAAAGTTGATACCATGGCTACATGTCGCCAATTTATCAGAAAAAACTTGGGATGGTCTGTACTCCCAGAAACAGGATTAGGAAAGTTCTCAGAGGAGTTTACCTTTGAGCCCTTACTATGGGATGACGGTACACCTTTATTACGAGAAACGAACATCTATTATCACCCTAAGGCCCTACAACGTAGAGCAGTTCAAACATTTATTTCGTATATAAAAAGCACTATATAACAATCAATTGTATATACATATAAGAGGCATACAAAAAGGATTGGACTCAGTGAGTCCAATCCTTTTTTGATTGATACTATATATCTTATAGCAACGGTTTACGTACTACGTCGATGATGGAACCATCACGATATTCAATGATAGCTACTACATCTTTAGGGTCTTGAGATACTTCAATACCTTCTGGTTTACCCACCATGTCGTACGCCATTTGTTGTAACTCTTCAATTGTGTAAATTGGCAAGTTGGAGTCTTTGAAACGTTCAATTAAATCTTGGCGATTTGGGTTGATTGCAATACCACGTTCTGTTACCAACACATCGATACTTTCACCTGGAGTAATCACGGTTTCTACACGTTCACGAATCATAGGCAAACGACCACGAATCAATGGACAAGTGATAACAGTTACTTTCGCACCAGCTGCTGTGTCGGAATGACCACCAGAAGCACCCATCAAGATACCATTGGAGTCAGTCATGCAGTTTACATTGAAATCAGTATCGATTTCTGTAGCGCCTAAGAATACTACGTCTAAGTAGTTTGTCATACAGTCTGTAGTAGGGTCTGCGTACATGGATGCGCTCATTTCGATATGATTTGGATTGTTGTCCAAGGATGCTGCCGCTGTTGTATCAAATGTTTGTGTATCATAAATCGCTTTGATATGACCTTTTTCAAGCATACCTACTAGTACGCCTGTAGCACCGCCAACGCCGAATCCACCAACAACGCCTTTTTTCTCTAATTTTTCGCCAATGAATTTAGCTACTGCCAATGGAGCTCCACCAGCGCCTAATTGGAAAGAGAAACCTTCTTGAATAATACCAGCTTCATCAAGGAATTCTGCTGCCATTTCAGCAATTTTGATTTGTACAGGATTTTTCGTAATCCCTACCGCACCAGATGCGATACCTTCTGGATCACCGATAGCTTCTACTTCTACAATGTAATCTACATCTGTTTGAGGAATGGAGATTGGGTATACATTATCGATTAGATTGTCTGTTAACAATACAGTTTTATCTGCATAGTGAGAGTCGACCATAGCGTAACCCAAAGCACCACAAGCAGATTTGCCTTTACGGCCTGTCGCATTACCACGACGGTCACAGGCAGGTACGCCCATGAAAGCTACGTCGATATGAGCTTCCCCTGTGCAAACTGCACGAGCACGTCCACCATGGGAACGAATCACTACTGGGCGTTTCAATACGCCAGGGTTCAATGTTAGGAATTTACCCAATGCATCACGAAGACCGGATGTTTCGATAGCTGTTACAGTACCGTCTTTAATCATATCGATTAAGAACTCATGACAAGGTGCTAAGGAAGAGTTAAGGATTGTAATATCTTTGATTCCTTTTGCTTGTACACGATCCATCACAAGTTGCATCACATAGTCACCATTACGTAAATGATGGTGGAAGGAAATAGACATACCATCTTTTAAGCCTACTTTTTCAATAGCTTCATCGATGGATCCTAGTAATTTATTTTCACCTGGAGTGTGAAGTTTTACTGGTTTACCTGCACGCGTACCAGTTTCTGTCATAGCGAATTGACCTTCATATACACGACGACCTTGAAGGCATTCTAATTCCATAGGAATGTCGCGACCAATTTTATTTAACATCGATTTCTGCTCCTTCCTCAAGTTCTACTTTGATACCTGCTGCACGGGCTTTATCTACTACACGTTGTGCACGTACTACGATAGGACCGTCAATCATTTTACCATCTACAGCGATAACGCCTTTATTGTTGCGAAGTGCTTCTGCATAGGAGTTCAATACTTTTATAGAATGAGCAATTTCTTTTTCATCTGGAGTGAACACTTCATGGATAATTTTGATTTGGCTTGGGTGAATACAAGATTTTCCATCGTAACCAAGGGCTTTGATGAACTCCACTTCTTCACGGAAACCTTGTGGGTCTTTCACGTCGGAGAAGACTGTGTCAAGCACACGGATACCTGCTTCACGTGCTGCATGAAGAATTGTTTGACGAGCAAATAACAATTCGTGAGCTGGTTTATGTTTACCTGTACGAAGATCTGCACGATAGTCTTCTGCGCCTAATGCAATCGCTACTACACGAGGACCTTGTGCAATTTCACGCACATTGTATAGACCTTTTACAGATTCGATAGCCACGATAATGTTGATAGTACCTTCTTCCCAACCGTTAGCTTTTTCCACTTCTTCAATTTTTTTTGCCACGATTTCTACTTCAGATACATCTTCAGTTTTTGGCAAACGAATCAAATCAGGTTTTGCTGGTACAATCACATCAAGGTCAGCATAACCATATGGAGTTTGTGTTGGATGGTTGATACGAACCACTGTTTCACCTTTGAATTTTAAAGTTTTCAAAGCTTCTGCTGTCAATAAACGAGCAGTATCTTTTTCTGTGACTGCTACAGAGTCTTCAATATCAAACATGATGGAATCGGCACCGTGGATATCAGCACTGTTAATCATTTTAGGTGTGTTACCAGGTACGAACATCATGGAACGAGATAAACGTTTTTTTGCTAATTCAGTTAATTGGCTCATTATGCTTCGCTCCCTCTTTCTAATGCACCCAATACACGGGCTTTAATCGTATAATCCCAAGCTGCTTTGTCGATAGCCGTTACTTTCACGCCATCGAAACCTGCTTCTTTTACAGTGGCTTCGATGAAAGCACGAATATGCTTACCATAAGCACGCTCAACTTTAGATTTCAATTCAACTTCGATACCAGATGCAATTGGTTCCACTGTTACCAATACATCATTTTTTTCATCAAAGCCAGCCATAGCTGCTTTCACTAGATGTTTCATAGTTAATCCTTTCTATGCATGACAACACCATGAAAAGCCAGGTCCACAGGAAATACCCCTGTAGATCCTGACTCACATGATCTAATTTATATTATAGGATACCTAACATACCCCACCATGGATAACCAATTACGAATGTAAGCACTAAGCAAACGATTGCTACCACACCGCCAGTGATCCACCAATCTTTTACGTCGTTATAGCCTGCGCCGAATACAATAGGTGCTGCCGCTCCGCCGTAATGTGTTAATGCACCACCATATGAGTTAGATGCACACAATACTAATGCTAATGCCATAGGGTTCACACCAGCTGCAGGGCCTACTGCCAAGAATACTGGTAACATAGCTACTACGTATGCAGAACCAGATGCGAATAAGTAACGAATTGCTACGGAAATAATACCGATAATAACAAGTGCTACAAATCCATTATCACCGAAGTGTAAATGAGTTTGCATTACTTCTGCTAACCATTCGAAGAATTTAGCTTTAGATAATGCATCAGATAAACCGATGATACCACCGAACCACATCAATGTGTTCCAGCCACCTTTATTAGCAACCATATCATCCCATTTAATAGCGCCCAAGCAGAAGGAGGCTACCATGGATACAATTGCCACAGCTGTAGCATCAATTTTAAATTTAATGCCGAATGCTGCCAAAATGGAAGGCAATGCCCAACCTAATAAAGCGAAGATAAAGATACCAACCAATGTTTTTTCAGCTTTAGACATAGGTCCTAGCTCTGCTAAGCCTTCAGCAGCAATTTTTTTATTGTCTACTGTTGTCATTGTTGGTTTGTTGAACAAGTACGTGATGTATGGAACTACTAATAACATAGCAATGCCTGGTACGATCATCGCTAGAGCCCATAAGCCCCAGTCTAAATGAATACCTAACATTTTAGCCATGAAGTCTCCTGCTAATGCATTTGGAGCCATTGCTGTTAAGAACATCAAGGATGTTACTTTTGTTACCATGTATGTATTTGCCATTAAGAAACGACCAGCTTTGTTAGCCGTTTCACCTGGTTCAGAACCAAGAGATTTTGCCACTGCATTCATGATTGGGAATACGATACCGCCGCAGCGAGCCGTGTTAGATGGTGTTGCTGGGGATACTACAAAGTCAAGTAGAGCTGTTACATATCCCAAACGAAGTACTGTACTACCAAAAGCACTGATTAAATGGTAGGCAATACGACGCCCTAAACCTGTTTTT
The DNA here is from genome assembly GCA_900544365.1 of uncultured Veillonella sp. Classification (GTDB taxonomy): domain Bacteria; phylum Bacillota; class Negativicutes; order Veillonellales; family Veillonellaceae; genus F0422. Next base: position 5,024 of record UQVF01000016.1, read on the forward strand.
ACGAATGCTACCGATAAAGCAAATGCAGAGAATACCAACCATGCTGTTGTTGTTGCATAACCAGAAAGAACTGCTTTTGTATTACCTAAAAATAATGCAGAACCTGCGATAGCGGATAATACTACAACAGGAGCTGGGAATGGCTTTAAAATTAAGCCTACGATAGCTGCTAAATAGAAACCAAATAGTTTCCAAGCACCATCTGCTAATCCTTCTGGAGCTGGACTATACCAGATCACGATTGGGATTAACAACATAATCAAAGCATTGATTACTTTTTTGTTCATCTTGTGTCTCCTTACTACATAAGATTAAAATACCTCAACCTATATTCATTCACACATTATTTCTATACCAAGCGAAACTTACTATACAAAAAATTGAATAAGGACGGTTTACCACTTACTAGACCGTGCAAATAGTTAGGTTTTACTACGCTTTCATTATATCCAATCACATAGGAAGGGGAAAATAAAAATCCTTTATAAGGCTTATAAAAAAATTATTCTTCCTCAAAACCTACTATCTATGCATTTTACGAATACCGCTAAAACCCTTATACTATGCTAACCAATTTATAATTCCTACTAAATATATCCTATTTAAGTGATAAATATCACCGTTGATTGCTACTTTCATATACTAGCACTTCTATGTAAAAACATGAAAAAGAGAGGGTAACTATAATAGCTACGCTCCCTTTTATAATTGTATATATTTCTACAAGTAGGAAACTATTAACTGCTATATCCAGGCAATGTAACAATTTGGTGATTTGCATAATAGTCTGTTACATAATCAATAAATGTTTTAACAGCGATTAGTTTTGTACTTACCTCATCATGGAATAAATACGTAGACCGCACCAATGGTCTCTCATCTTTCATCCGCAACGGTTCTACATAGATACCATGTTCACGGCAACTGCCAAGTCCTAAATAAGGTAAAATTGCCCAACCTAATCCTTCTCGCACGAAGTGACGGCAAGTCACCATAGAATCTAATTCCATGGCTGGACGTACATCTCCTACACTATGCTCTTTCTTCCAATTTTCTACTACTGTGGCAATGGATCCATCTGTGCGATAGTTAATCATAGGAATGTCTCGTAGCTCTTTATAATCTACAGGATGCTTGTATACTAAACAGTACGGTTCATCAAAGAGGCGAACTCCATTGGGCACATGATTGTATTCACCACGAGCAAAGGCAATCATCACTTCTCCAGAGTTAAACATTTTATTCACATGTGAACTATAGCCAGTTTTTACTTCAATCCGAATCTTGGGATATTGTTTTGTAAAGTTATTTAATAAGTGTGGCAACTCATAATCTGCAAAGTTAATAGACGCCGCTATTTTTAAAGTTCCCTGGATTTTCCCAGTGACTTTACCAATATTTTGGCGTAATTCCTCTCGGGACCGAATCATACGTCGACAATAATCATAATATAGCTCTCCCTCTGCCGTTAATGCAATACCATCATTAGCACGTATCAACAATGGACGTCCCAACATATCTTCTACTTGCTTTAACCGATAGCTTAATGCAGGTTGTGAAAGAAATAATTTTTCTGCTGCTTTCGTGATATTTCCTTCTTCCACAACGGTCACAAAGGTTTGCCATTCTTTTGCTTCCATCGAATCCCTCCTTGCTGTTTATATAATTTCTATACCTACATTGCGTACTAAAGGGGGAGCCTCCATCGCTCCCCCTTGTACTAATATTATATCATACTGTTAGCGACGTCCAAAAATGCGAAGTAAGTTGATGAAAATATTGATGAAATCAAGGTATAAACCTAACGCACCAATCAATTCAACACGTTCTAATACACTCTCATCTTCATAAGCTACTTCCATTATGGCCCGTTTAATTCGATATACATCGTACATAGTAAATAAGGAGAAAATCCCCACTGCTATATAACTGTATACTAACATTCCAAAGTCACTAGCCCCAAAAAACATCATAATCAAGCTAGCAATAAGTAGTGCAATGACAGATCCCATTAAGAATGTACCTAAACCGGACAAATCTTTTTTCACTACTACTCCTAAAAATGCAAAACTACCAAATACTGCTACTGCACCTGTTAATGCGTAGACTACTACTTCAAAAGAATAGTGTAAAGCGATAGCGGTCAAAGTCAATCCATTCATGATGGAATAGAGAAAAAACATGGCTTTCAAAAATGTGTTAGAAGCTGTGTACTGACGGAAGGAAAATAAGAACACCACCGCCACTTCAGCTAATAAAATAATACTAAAGTTAGAATGAGCAAATCGTAACCAACTAGAATTTGTTAACGCCATAAATCCAATGATCGCCGTAGTTAATAATCCCCAAACCATCCAAAGCATAGAGTTACGCAATTTACGATTTACAAGAGCCTCTACAGATACTACTTGATTCTGTGTAGGAATATGATATTCCATAGTTACCTCCTATCTTGCATTTGCAATTCCTTCATATACATTTCCACGAATACCGTCAACAGTCACTACTTGGCCATTCACTAGTTGGGATTGCTCATGGGCACCTAAGATAACTGGAATCCCAAATTGAATGCCTGCAATAGCTGCTGTCGATGTGTATCCTTCTTCAGCGGTAATAATAGCACCCGCTCGTTTTGCTAATTCCATATATTCTGGTTCTAAATCACGAACCACTAAGATACTACCATCTGCCATAGGCTCTGTAGAATCACCATGGTGGATTGGTCCCGTTACGGACAATTTGCCAACCCCACGACCTTTAATCAATACATTACCTGTGACATGAACACGAATCATATTGGTTGTGCCAGACAAACCTGACGGTACACCCGCTGTCACTACTACTAAGTCACCAGATTGAATCATTCCTTCTCCTAAAGCAGCACTCATAGCACAGTGTACCATTTCGTCAGAATTAGAATGAGATGGTCCTTGGATAGCAGTGACGCCCCAATATAGCTGCATACGACGTAAAGCACTTTCATGTGGCGTAACAGCAATAATTGGACAGTTTGGGCGATGACGAGAAATACTCATTGCCGTGATTCCAGATTCTGTACATGTAATAATAGCACTTGCTCCTAAAGATCGACCAACTTCTACTGTAGCAGAGCAAATAGCATCTGTCGTTTTTGCTTCCTCTAACTGTACCGTATGATTGGTATTCACATATAAATCAGATGTTTCTGTCACTGTTGCAATACGTGCCATAGTGGTTACCGCTTCTAAAGGATAGTCACCTCCAGCAGTTTCACCAGATAACATAACAGCATCTGTACCATCTAAAATAGCGTTCGCCACGTCACTCGCTTCCGCTCTAGTAGGTCTAGGATTATTCACCATGGATTCTAACATTTGTGTGGCTGTAATCACAGGCTTAGATGCTGCATTACATTTTTGAATCATCATTTTTTGCAACACCGGTACTTCTTCTGCCGGAATTTCTACACCTAAGTCACCACGAGCTACCATCAATCCATCAGACACTTCTAAAATTTCATCTAAATTGTTAAGACCTTCTTCATTTTCAATTTTAGAAATGATGCGAATATCTGCCCCTTTGGATTCCAAAATACGACGAATAGCCATAACATCACTAGCTCGTTGCATGAAGGAAGCTGCTACAAAGTCTACCCCTATTTCGCAACCAAAGAGTAAGTCTTTTTCATCTTGCTCAGATACTGGTGGCAAGGATAAAGATACCCCCGGTACGGCAACTCGTTTACGGTTACTCATCATACCCGTATTCATGACTGTTGTATGAATTTCAGTGCCCTCAATAGAGTCGATACGTAACGTTACTAATCCATCAGATAGCAGAATTTGCTTTGCGTCTTTTACATCTTCTGGTAAACCTACATGATTGACAGAACAAATCTCTTTTGTACCTTCTACATCTCTAGTGGTTAAGGTAAAAGATTGCCCTTCTTCTAAACATACTTTACCTTCTTTGAATAAGCCAAGACGAATCTCTGGGCCTTTTGTATCTAACATTAACGCTACTGGAATGCCTGTTCTAGTAGATGCTAAGCGGACTAATTCCATACGCTTTGCTTGTTCTTCATGGGAACCATGAGAAAAGTTAAAGCGCGCCACATTCATCCCCGCTCGCAATAAAGATTCTATCATCTCTAAGGAATCTGTGCTCGGTCCCATTGTGCAAACAATCTTTGTTTTTTTATTCATCTCTATCTCCTTATAGTAACTCTACTGCATTGGCCCCCAATAAGGCTTGCACGCGTCCAATCGACTCTTTCGTTGGCGTAAAATAAAAACTATCGTTCACCGCTAAACTGCGCTTTTGTCGCTGTAAAAACAAAGTAACCGGTGTATTTCCTGGCAACTCCTGCAGCATCTTTTGTAACTGCTGACTCACTTGCGGAGTATCATGAGCCGCATCGATATGAATGCGAATATGTCGTACTTTATCATACTCAACTTTTAACAACTGCACTGCACTAGCAATACATTGCACGCCCTTTTCATCCGCATCAATACGTCCCTCGATAGCCACTACGCCATCACGTTGCAATAACATATGAGCTTTCTGGTACGCTTGTGGGAATACTACTACTTGCACAGATCCTGTGAAATCTTCCAAGGTTAAGGTACACATTTTTTCTTGCTTTGCCTTCGTTAATCGATCCACTTTCTCCGTAATCAATCCACCAATGGTAACAGTTTTGCCGTCGAAATCCTCTGGATTTTCTGCTAACCGGCCTAATTGAAATAATCCATCCAATTCCTCACGATACGCATCTAGGGGATGTCCCGTAATATAGAAACCAGTATATTCCTTTTCATCTTTTAGTTTCAGTTCTTTAGGCAAATCCGGCAAATCTGGAACATGGATAGTTTCCATTTCCTCTACCTCTGCAAAGAGGCTAACCGCTCCTAGAACACTATTTTTTTGTCCTTTAGAACCAATGCCTTGAGCTTGTTCATAAATCTGTAATAGCTGATTTCTATTTTCTTTGAAAGAATCCATCGCTCCGCAGCGGATTAAACTTTCTAACAAACGCTTATTTACCACACGGTATGGTATACGTTCACAAAAATCAACAATAGACGTAAATTGTCCATGTGCCTTACGATCTGCTAGCAATTCTTCAATCGCATTATCACCTACATTTTTAATGCCGCCTAAACCAAAACGAATTTGTCCATTTTGTACGGTAAACATACGCTCTGAATGATTGATATCTGGGCCTAATACTGCTACTTGTTTCGCCTTACATACATTGATGTAATTTGTCATTTTATCCATATTACCCATAAAGCTTGTCATCGTAGCAGCCATAAACTCTGGGAAATAATGAGCTTTCAAATAGGCCGTTTGGTACGCAATATAGGCATAGGCCGCAGAGTGAGATTTATTGAATCCATAGCCCGCAAAGTATAGCAAAAGATCAAATACTTCATTAGCTAGCTTCTCATCAATACCATTATTTACAGAACCAGTGACAAAGGAATCTCGTTGTGCTTTCAGCACAGATTCCTTTTTCTTACCCATAGCACGGCGCATTAAATCCGCTTGTCCCAAAGAGAATCCACCCATGGCTGAGGCAATCTGCATAACTTGTTCTTGGTATAAAATAACCCCGAAGGTGTCCTCTAAAATAGGCTCTAAGATGGGGTGTAAATAAGTCACTTCCTTTTCTTTATGACGGCGCTTGATGAAATCTTCCACCATTCCCGATCCCAACGGTCCCGGACGATAGAGTGCCACTAACGGGATTAAATCTTCAAAATGCTCTGGCTTCAAGTCCATCACAAGTTTTGTAATCCCTTCCGACTCTAACTGGAATACCCCTGCCGTCTCACCACGACTTAGAAGTTCACAAGAGGCCTGATCATCTAAAGGGATCGCATCTAAGTCTAAGTCGATACCATGGTTTTCCTTAATCAAGCGCAATGCCTCGCCCATCACCGTCAATGTACGAAGCCCTAAAAAGTCCATCTTCAATAGACCTAGTTCTTCAATATTATCTTTATCATATTGTGTGACAAATCCATCTTCATTGGAGTTTTGCACTGGTACATATTCATCTAAGGGCGCCGCCGAAATTACGACACCTGCCGCATGAGTAGAAGAGTTACGTGCAATCCCTTCTAAGCGCAAACAAAGGTCGAATAACTCTTTTACAGATTCATCTGTGTCATACAAATCTTTAAGCTCTTTTACCTCTAAAGCTTTTTTCAAAGTGATACCTAGTTCATTAGGAATCATCTTAGCTAATCGATTCACCTCTGGTAAAGGCATATCTAGCACACGACCTACGTCACGAATAACGGCACGAGCCGCTTCGGTACCGAAAGTAATAATTTGCGCTACTCGCTCTTGTCCATATTTTTCTGTTACATAATCGATAACCTTATTGCGAGTTTCATAGCAGAAGTCGATATCGATATCGGGCATACTCACACGCTCTGGGTTCAAGAACCGTTCAAAGAGCAAATCATATTTGATGGGATCTAGCCCTGTAATCCCCAATAAGTAGGCCACCACAGACCCTGCCGCACTACCACGACCCGGTCCTACTAGTACCCCATGTTCACGAGCATATTTAACATAGTCCCAAACGATGAGGAAGTAATCTTCAAAACCCATGCGACTAATAACACCTAACTCATAATCGAGTCGCTCTTGTAATACCGGTGTTATCTCCGGATAGAATTGGGGAATATAGGACTCACAGACCTTACGCAAATAAGAATGTGCCGTTTCCCCTTCTGGTACGTCGAATTTTGGCAAATGGTGGGCATCAAAATTAAACTCTACATGACAACGTTCCGCAATCTTCAACGTATTATCCAAGGCTTCTGGAATATGCCCGAAAAGCTCTTCCATTTCATCGCCGCTTTTCATGTAAAACTCATTACTGAAAAACTTCATGCGGTCTACATCATTGCGCCTTGCACCAGTAGCAATACATACTTTAATATCATGAGCCTCCGCATCATCGGCATACACATAGTGAAAGTCATTAGAACATACTAAACCTACACCATATTGATCTGCCATCTCTACTAGCACATCTTGAACACGCAATTCCTTTGGATCACCATGGTTCTGAATCTCTAAGAAAAAGTTATCCTTTCCATAGGTCTCAAGGTACCATTCCAAGGCACGATGGGCCCCTTCCATATTATCTTGCAATATAAGCTGTGGAATTTCTCCAGCAATACAAGCACTAAGGGCAATGATGCCTTTGTTATAGGTAGACAGTAACTCTCGGTCCGCACGAGGCTTACGATAGAATCCTTCTGTGGAAGATTTAGACACGATTTTTACAATGTTCTCGTACCCTTCCATGGTTTCCGCCAAAAGAATCAAATGCTTTAATCGTTCATAGGTCTTACCTTCGGGGCGGTCAAAACGACTCCCTTCCGTCACATACACTTCGCACCCTAAAATCGGTTTGATGCCTTGTGCCATAGCCTCTTTATAAAAATAAATCGCACCATACATATTACCGTGGTCCGTTAACGCTAGGGCAGGCATATTGAGTTCTTTCGCACGACTCACCATTTGAGGCAATCGACTAATGCCATCAATGAGGCTATATTCACTATGACTATGCAGATGTACAAATGGTCTCATGGGTCCTCCTTACTAACGGAACACGGTATGCTTTCATTCCCTTTATTATACCATAGATTGTGTATTTCAGTGTACCGTGAAAGCGTTTGTCACTCCTAGATCAATTGATGCTCACAAAATAAAAAGGCCTATGTAATCTGCATAGCAAATTACATAGACATTGCATTATTTTATACACTCTACTCCTTGGTACATCGATGCTAGGCGAATATACTTATGTATAATATGCACGCATTTCTAGTTTCACCTCTTGCCAGTTTGGCATCATATCATTCATGACCTTGTAAAAGTGTGACGAATGGTTCGCTTCGATAAAGTGCGCAAATTCATGAACCATCACATAATGTGCAAACTTCGTAGGTCCTAATAGCAATCGTGTATTCATAGTAATCGTTTCTTTGAAAGGCATACACGATCCCCAACGGCTCGTCATATATCGCAAGCGCACAGTCGGAGTCGGAACCGTATATCCTGCTTGTTGAAATTCGACATACACTTGTTGTGCTAACTTTTCCATAAAGTCCTGCCCTAGGATTTTCCAAAAGTTAAGCCACATGCGTTCTACTTTGCTAGTATCTATTACCTCGTGATCACTTGGGTAGCGTACCAACAGTATGTCATCTGCTACTGTTATGGCATAGGTAGAGCTACTCCCTCTCGACAGTTTTCTTTGTGATAGATTTACTTGTGCAGTTTTCCTTTTTGATGAGTTGCCTACCAATAGAGAATCTGACGGAGTATCGCTTAGTTGACTATCCTGTAAGGATGTTTCCAAATAGGCAGATATCGTATGAGGCTTTTCCTGTACTACACGATACATCTGACCCATCACCATGATATCTGTATCTACGTCAGGTACCATAGGATGACCGCCCGTATCTTTTCTCCGTTGTAACGCTTTTTCTATGAAAGCTCGATGACGGTAGATAAACTCTTCAATCATCCCTAAAGGGATACGAGGAGAGGCGGACACTCGAACTACGCCGCTAGTGGTAACACGAAGATTCATGTTCTTCACTCGTTTCCTATGCAGTTCATATGTAATACTACCATCAGGCAGTGTGCGAAGTTCTTTCATCCTGTCTCCTATATCTTCTATATCATTAATAATGTATTACTCATATACCTATTATAGGCTTTCACCCCTATAAAATACAATGCCACAGCATTTATAAATGGCTCTAATTCAATATTACAAGCTGCAATATTGAAAGCCGAACGAATAGATGAAGCATATGCTAAGTAATTATTTGAACGATTAGCTCCAGAAACCCAAGCAATTGTACTTGCTTAAATGAGTGTATTAATCAGAAAAAATAAGAAGTTAAGTAACTCCCAATAGATTGCTCTTACCAAAGTATTTATTTTTTTATTCAAGTGATACAGTATTAAAAATTAACTAATATCTAAAAATATAGAAATATTACAAGTTAGTATGTTAGTGTGTTAGTGGTTAGTGTAAAATGTTTGACATGTTATTTTTAATATGTTAGTATTTGATTATAAAAGTATATCGAAAAGCGAGAACCTGTGAGTGTGGTGATTCCCACCAGCGATGTATATATGGTACATCGAAAAGCGAGAAGCTATGAGAGCGGTGATTCCCACCGATGGTGTATATATGGTACACCAAGAAGCGAGAACCTGTGAGAGCGGTGATTCCCACCAGCGATATACTTATTTATATCTACAATGCCGAGTTTTGTCTCGGCTTTTTTCATAGGAGAAACTTAATGGAACGAGAGCCAAGATTTATAGTTTACACAGTATCTGAGAAATATAATGAGTGGTTATCTAAAGGTGATTCTGAAGTTAGGCGATCAACAGATGATAAAAAAACTCGCCCATTTGCTGGGGTATTATTTACATTAGAAAATAGAAACTATTTTGTTCCTTTGACATCACCTAAACCTAAACATCTTACTATGAAAAATAATAGAGAGATACATAAATTAGATGGGGGACATCGTGGAATTATAGACTTTTGCAAAATGATTCCTGTGCCAGACTCACAATTAGAAAAAATAGACTTTTCTGAAAGAGAAAAAACACATCCCCATAACTACAATCTATTACGAAACCAGTTAAGGTTAGTAAACAAAGACCGCGAGACTATTCGGAAAAAGCCAAAGAGTTTTACCAAAACTACTTTTCAAATAAAATGAGCAAACGGATAAAAGAGAGATGCGTTAACTTACCAAGAGCTAACAAGCTTCACGATTGCTGGATAGAACGAGAAAACATTAACAAAAAAAGCAATCTCTAGAACAATTAAAAGGATACATCTAAAGACTTCAGTAGATAAAAAACTCTTATTACAACAATTGAACTTCAACAAAATATCTTTGCATAACAAAAAGCACAGGATTGCCCTCCTGTGCTTTTTTTGTGTGTATCAATGTTAGATACTTCTTTGTTATTTTAGCTACCGCTATTATATCATAATTACCTTGCAAACTCCAGCCTTGTTTCATGAGAGATAGAAGCTAAGTCTTTTAATGGAATTATTCCATATAGCATATGTTATTATTTTCCTGCTTTTGCTGCTTTCGCACGAGCAGAACGATCCAAGATGGCTTTACGCATACGAATATTTTCTGGTGTTACTTCTACCAACTCGTCATCGTTGATCCACTCTAAGGCTTGTTCCAAGCTGAAGATACGTGGAGGGGTTAAACGAACTGCCTCATCAGAGGAGCTAGAACGCATGTTAGTAACATGTTTCTTTTTGTTAGGATTTACGTCCATATCATTTTCACGAGCGTTTTCGCCGATAACTTGGCCTGTGTATACTGGCACGTTAGCACCCAAGAATAAAGTACCACGGTCTTGTACAGAGTTCAAACCATATGGTGTAGTTTCACCGTCTTCGAAAGCTACTAAAGCACCGCGCGTACGGCCTGGGATATCCCCTTTGTATGGAGCATAGCCATGGAATACATGGTTCATGATACCATTACCTTTTGTAGCTGTTAAGAATTGTGCACGGAACCCAATCAAGCCACGAGCAGGTACTACGAATTCCATACGTAAGTAACCAGCTAATTCAACCATGTTGATTAATTCCGCTTTACGAACGCCCAAGTTTTCCATAACAGCGCCCATAAATTCTTGTGGTACGTCGATTGTTAAATGCTCCAATGGTTCACATTTTTGACCATTGATCTCTTTGAAAATTACACGAGGTTTACCCACTTGTAATTCGTAACCTTCACGGCGCATTGTTTCGATCAATACTGCCAAATGCAATTCGCCACGACCAGATACTTTGAAAGAGTCTGGAGAATCTGTTTCTTCTACACGCATAGATACGTTTGTTTCTACTTCTTTGAACAAACGGTCACGTAAATGACGGCTTGTTACATAATCCCCTTCACGGCCCGCAAATGGAGAGTTGTTAACGGAGAACATCATGGACAATGTTGGCTCGTCGATGGAGATCGTTGGTAGTGCTTCTGGGTTTTCTGCATCCGCCACTGTTTCACCGATATTGATATCATCAATACCTACGAAAGCGATGATATCGCCCATACCAGCTTCATTTGTTTCTACACGGTTCAAACCATTGTATCTGTACACACGACCAATTTTACCTTTACGAGTGCTTTCACCATTCATCAGCACCACTTGTTGATTTGGTTTCATACGGCCACGAACGATACGGCCTACGGCAATTTTACCTACGAAATCATCATAGTCAAGTGTAGTAACCATGAACTGCAATGGACCATCGATATCGCCTTCTGGAGCTGGAATTTCTTTGATCAATACATCAAATAATGCCGTCATATCTGTGGAATCATCTTCCATGGATGCTTTTGCAATGCCATCACGAGCTGATGCATATACCACTGGGAAGTCCAATTGATCGTCATCTGCTTCGAGTTCCATGAACAATTCTAATACTTCATCTTCTACTTCGTGAACACGTTGGTCAGGACGGTCAATTTTGTTGATAACCACGATTGGTTTCAAACCTTGTTCCAACGCTTTGCGCAATACGTATTTCGTTTGTGGCATTGGACCTTCGAAAGAGTCAACCAATAACAATACGCCGTCAACCATGTTCAATACACGTTCTACTTCACCACCGAAGTCAGCATGGCCTGGTGTGTCCACGATATTGATTTTTACATCGTTATGCATAACTGCTGTATTTTTGGAAAGGATTGTAATCCCTCTTTCACGTTCTAAGTCGTTAGAGTCCATTACACGTTCAGCAACTTTTTCATTATCACGGAAAATATGGCTTTGTTTAAGCAATGCGTCTACCAACGTTGTTTTACCATGGTCAACGTGGGCGATAATCGCCACATTGCGAAGATTTTCACGAATCATTCTATACTCCTTTATCTACTTAAGTAGGATCTTCCTAATATTTGTACAAATCGTACTACGACAGTCTATTATATACTTTATTTTAGGATTTTACAAGGAAATAGCTATACTTTCATGACAATATCTCTATAGTAGTCAAACATTTGTGGCAATGCATTCCCTCACAATATGACAGCCCCTCCAACTTTTTCTCTCCGAGAATAAATCTATTTATTTAGCCACTTTTTTACATAAAAGGTCGCTCTTCCTTTGCCATGTCTTTCAATGTACTCTTCCTCAGTCAATTGCTTAAGCATATTTTCGATTGTAGCCTTTCCTACACTTGGAACTAATTCCATCATATCGCTTTTAGTAAATTTACCTAATTTCCTATCAATTGCATTTCTAACAAGTTCAATTGTCGGCACTTTTTCATCTACATAATCAACCCTTTCCTCAAAATCAATATAAGCAGCTAATATTGTTCTAAGAATATATTTTATAAATGGCACAGGATTTTCTTTATTTTCATGCCAACCTATCCCACTTTTTTCTAGAGCCATATAATAACTGTCTTTATTTTTTTCGATCTTACTTTCTAAGCTGATGTATTTCCCAATTACATATCCTTGTCTGTATAGCAAGAGGGTTGTTAATAAACGACTCATTCTCCCATTTCCATCATTGAAAGGATGAATACAAAGAAAATCATGAATAAAAATTGGAATTAAAAGCAACGAATCCACATCTTTTTTGTCAAAAGCTATATTCAATTCATTACAAATTTGCTCAATTGCTCCTGGTGTTTCATATGGAGATAATGGCTTAAACCTTTCGATAGTATTACCCTCTTTATCTTTTTCCACAATAGAATTCTGCGTATTTTTATATCGACCACCAATTCCTTTTTCACTATACTTAAATAGTTCTTTATGAAGTTGCAAAATATAGTTACTGTTGATTGGAATATATTCATAACTTTCATGAATCGTATTTAGTACATCTCTATATCCAAGAATTTCTTCTTCATCCCTATTTCTTGGAGTTGTTTTTTGATTCATTAACTCTTTTATTCTGACTGTTGTAGTAACAATTCCCTCTATTTTATTAGAATCTTCTACACTCTGAATTTTAGCAATCTCTACTAATTTATCTAAAACAGCAGGTTTGCGTGTCAAAAAAAGTTCTTGTTTTCCTTTGTGTTCATGAATTTGTGAAAGAAGATTTATAATTTCACTATCCCACTTACTTCTTGCTAGATTTTCATAACTAAAAAATCTCATTCGCCTACCTCCTTTTTATTTCACCTAATTATATCATATTTTTAGGCGATTAATAAGAGCTTAGGCGATTATTTATACTTACCCAGATTATAAAAAAATGAGACAACATACCATCGTTATTTACTATTAACATTATTTCATCAACCTTATTTAACAAAGCGGCTATTGAAATCTATATTTTTTAAGGAAGTTTTCATCTCGTTTCTTTTATCTAGAGTTCTATTTCACGCTACTTTACAACACTACATCCCCAGCCATCATATTCTCCGTCGAATTCTTCGGCTAGATCCATAAGATACCAGACAATTTCATCGATATTCTCAAAATCATCTTCCCTGCCAATGACAAGTTCATATGGATATTCCTTATCTATATCTTCATTGTCGGTCAGATTTTCTGATGAAAGTTTTATAAAACCGTCTTCCATTACTTTGACTAAAAAGGCTTCTCCATTTTCTTCTGTTGTAAAGTGTAGGCAATGTTCGAGTACTCTCGGCACCATACTATCACCATCACTTTTAATATTCTCAATAAGCCTCATATTCATAATGCTTTGATATTCATATCTGTCAGGGTACAGTGCCTGGAAATACAGTTCCCAGTCCTCATCTTCAAATACTGCCAATGTATAAGCATAGTCAGGGAAGTTTTCTGACATCATCACAGAAATTTCATCGTAGTATCCCAACTCATTCTTAACATACGCAAAAATATGTGCCCGTTCATCGCATTTCACAACGCCTACTAACATATCTCCATGTTGTTCAACAATCTCTTCTACAGCGGCTTCTATAGAATATACATATTCCCCGTCTTCTCTTGTAGGAAACCCGTTGTCATTAGCATTCTTATATAATATTTGTAAATGTAATCTGTTAGGGTAGTTTGCAGTATATTCAAAATCCCTAAGAGCTAAATTGGTTCGAATCACAGCCGGCAAGTCATAAGCAAATGCATTGCATAGATAAACACCCCAGTCTTCATCAATTTCGGCCATTTCTTGATCAATTACTTTCTCCGTAACCACATTTGCTCTTTTTTCTATTTCTTCTTGACACTCTTTTACCACTAACAATGCATCCTTATCCTCAGGATCTAACTCCGCCCAGCGCAAGGCATAAGGAATCGCTTTTTCTTCCTCGTGAGTCAAATATTGATAGGCATATGCCATGCGCATATTCCATTCAGCTTTATCTTTTCCCTCTTCTCTAACTGAATGTAAAATATCTATCGATTTTAATAAAAATTTATCGCCAATAAAACTAGGTGTTCCTTTATCATCATTGCCAACAATCGCAAAGTTTTGATACGCACGAGCAAGCTGATACCATACTTGGTAATCCCGTTCTTCCATAGGGATGCTTTCCAATGCTGTCATACATTCCGTATATGTATCTTCATCTGTAAGCTTTTCTATATACGCAAAAAATTCTTCGCGATTTTCTGAGTTCCATTTCATATTACATTACCTCCACTTTTATCGTTTATCTAACATTAAAAATACAACACCGCAAGTTACAAGCAATAATCCACATATTCCTATAAAAACTCTATATCCTTTCTCACCCCACACTTCAAAAATAAATGCGTGTTTTGCCTTATCTCCGACTGTAGCTTCATATACCCATTTCCAATCTCGTACAGCACCGATTAAAAATAGTAATCCACCTGCTATCAGCACATACTGGTAATGTGCTGTTAACCATTCAAATATTCCATCCATATCGTTTATCCACTTCCTCTATCAGACATTTCTCTAATGATTTCTCCTTTTCACACGCTAACGATTTTTCACTCAAGCACCATGCTCTCAACTTTTTAGAAGATTACTTTTTCTTTTTTAGCGCCGATTCTAAAAGCCCTCGTATTCTCCTTCAAATACAAACTTTTCGGGATGAGACTTGATGTAGTTTAGTTCGTTTTCTTCACCTTCATAATCATAAACGAAATCATCGGCTTCATCTAAAATCTTAAAAAATTCCTCTCCGTATTTTTCTTCCAATATTTCTAGCATATGGTATCTTTCTTCTCTACCAAAAGATATTGTCCCACCACAATAGTCTACAACTTTTTGAAAATTACCTGCATATTCGTTCATCCCAAAATGTTTGAAACCTTTTATTGCATCTTCCCAAACTATCCCTGTAGAATTATCTAAAAACTGGTGATGACCTCCATTACTTACTTCTGCAAAATACCAAGTAATGGCTAATAAATATCTTTGCTCTAAAGTGAAAGTCTGCGCTGATTGAATATACTCATCATATCCATCATAAATATTAATTGTTTCCCACATTGGCTCAACAACATCAAAATAAGAGTTTTCATCTAAACTTTTAATATTTTCTATGGTAATCTTTGCGTATGTTAATTTCTTTTCTGTTTCACCCATTTCAGTTGTCTCCTCTATATTTTCATTTTCTTAATTGATATATTCAAAATATTTTTCTGTTAAAATAGGAGGTTTAATATTTTACCTTTCGTAATTAATAAACTTATGCAAGTTCTAAGTCACAGATAACTCTTTTGGTATTCAGTTCGTCTATAGCAGTAATTTTTATATAATCAAATCCATTCCTCTTCACTTCTTCAAAAGAAATTTTTTCTCCGTTAATAGTTTCTGTAAGGTCATCTTCATCAAATTCAAAATCTTCTTTCTCATCATCAAAATTAATGTTATAGGCAAAATCTATTTCAATTTTAGAGTTTGGAATTTCTAATTTAGAAAGTGGACGTTTTTTGATATCTTCTAAATTTATCTCATCACAGAACATAGGGTTGTATCCATATTTAGCTCCATCATAGAGTAAAATTTCTTTTCCTGTATGTATACATTTTGCTACTATCATACAAGGATCGCTAATCTCATTTTTCTCATCATACATACCACAAATCATATATTCTTCAAAAAGTGAACCCAAAAAATAAATTTCATACAGTTCGTTAGTATCTCCACTTTCTAAGTTGTTGCAAATACTAATACTTGTAAATGTATCATCTATATTTATTGTATTGTAATTTTCTTCTTTAATATAAGTTGGTACTCTCACTTTGTTTACTCTCTTAATTATTATATCCTTATTCGATATGTCATCATTTCTACAGGATATTTCAAATGTCCAAGACCTCATATGTTTCCTTATCTAGCCTCATGACTAAATCGTATATCTACCATAACTAATTGTCAAGCGATATTCGCTATTGTATCCTTACTATAAATTATGCATTCGTTATAGTTATAGCATACCTTTTTAATTATTCTGCTCCATTATAGGTACGCTACTACTAGTTTTTTCTTAACTGTATTTAAGTATCATAGTAATCACTACCCAATAACAGTTAATTCTCTCATTATACATTATTGCAACATATGGAAGATTATAACATTTTAGATTTTTAACATATTGACGATTTATCCTGTCAATCATATAATTAAATTAACAAATTAGTGTGGATTCCCATTTTTATCAACTCATTTCAAATACAATTAAGTATAAAAAATATTAGGAGGTGTTAATATGGCTACTTCAAGTATCACTCACAACTTCGTTGTATCTACCCCAGATAATGTAGAACGTTTTGTTACAGCTTTAGATAAGGCTGAACAGGATCGTATACCAAACCAAGTACTTCCCGGACGACAATTAACTGATTCTAAAGAAATCTTAACTTTAATGTCAAAAAGGAGAAAGTAATATGTCTGATAAATATTTTAGTATCAACATCCGTGTATACTTAGATAAGGAAGAGCCGACATATATCGGAGAGGAAAATCTTTATGACTTACTCTCCGATTTTTCTTGCCCTAAAAATCCCGATGTAGAGCACTTTTTATTACATAATGCTATTGAGTTTACAAAAAAGGATCAATCTATCACTTATCTTGTATTTGATTCAGAAGATGCTTCATTAGTTGGATATTATTCCATCGCTATTAAACCACTTTCCATTCAAGCTGAAAACATTAGCAAAAGAACAGCACATAAACTATCTCGTGTCAGCATTCTTGATAAATCTATACAATCTTATACAACAGCAGCATATCTAATTGCACAATTAGGGAAGAATCATGCTCTTCCTAAAGAAAAACAAATCCCTGGAAATATTCTTTTAGGTTTTGCCCTTGAAAGTATATCAAAACTAAAATATTCTGTAGGCGGTGTTATGGAATTTCTTGAATGTGAAGACAATGAATTTCTTCTAAACTTCTATACACAAAATCATTTCAAACCATTTAATACTCGTGTTACAAGCTCCTATGATAACAAGCCCCATACACTACATCAACTTTTAAAATTTATATAATTTGCAATAAAAAGCGACAGAACCCTGAAATACAATATGTAGATCAGTCTGTCGCTTTTTCTATTTCTTCAAACACGGCGCCTGCTAAGATGATCAAAACTGCTATAGCTCCCCAAGACATATGCAACCTTTTTTATAACTTATTCATTTATCATAATTGTTGCAGCACCAACTTCAAATTTTTACAACATTTCATTTAAATTTATGTCTCACACAGTCTACCATGAAGCAAGAAAACTCTGGATACAGCTTAAGCCTTACTTTTGGTTTGAAAGTTAGAGATTTTACACGAGAAATCATTTCTTCATATTCTCTTTTATCGTTTTCCAATTCCTCAATATATTTCTTCTTCTCTTCCTCACTCTCATAGTCCTCATCAACTATAGCTTCTTTAATAGCATCCATTAAATAGAGTCTATTTTTTTCTTCAAGAGCAAAAAACTTTGCTTTTTCATCCTTTAACCATAATGCATAATAATAGTGTTCAAAGTCAGCTAGATAGTATTGACAAATAACATCATTGCTATAGTAATCTAAAAATTCATCGTATTCTTCAAGTACATAATAGGCATCAAAAATTTGCTCCGCAGAAATATCATCTGTTTTCAAATTATGATTTTCATCTTCTCCTGACTTTACTTTTTCTAACCAAGATATTGCTTTATCTTTATTACCAAGATATACTTCGCAGTATACAATGCTAAGCAACAGACTCATTCTATCAGGATATTTTTTTAATAATTCTAAAAATATTTCTTTAGCTTTCTCATATTCTTTGAGTTCATATAAAGAGACTGCATGATTGAAGAAATATTCATAACTATCATCAATATTTTTAGCTTTTTCAAAATATTTTTGACTCAATATAAGCCATTCTTTATTTTCATTAGACTGGTACATACTAAAGTAATAAAGCCCCAATCCTGTATATGTTTCAACAAAAGGAGAGTCTAAATCCTTTGCTTTTAGTAAATATTCTAATGTTTCTGCAGTATAATCATGGTTAAATGCAATATTGGTGTAAACTCTTGCTTTTTGAGCATTATTTAAATAAATTTCAAATTTATTTAAAAAAGAATTTAAGTAGCTTATATACTCACCGCATCTAAGCTCTAACTTTAAAGAAGCAAGCGTACATACTATATCAATATCTGAAGGATATTCTTTTTCTTTGGATAACAAGTAGCTTTCCATTTTCTTAAGGTATTCTGTTGATCTTTCATAGTCCTTTAAAAATGTCTCATTATATCTATCCTCATATTCTTTTTTCTGCTTATCCCAATATGCCTTTATTTCATTTATCAAAATCTGTACTCCTAATTAGTTACAATTTAACAAGCACTATTTTCATTTTTTATCCTGACCTTTCAGCACTAACTAAAAGTAAGATTCTATTGGATTTCCTTGTTGGCCTTTCATATTATGGATTTTATTTTTCAGAATATCAAAGTTGCAGATTTCATCTCTAATATTATTATCCGCTCTGTATCCATTAATCATCTCAGTCAGAGTTTTCCCTTTACCACCATTCTTTATAGTGGTATTTACTCTTTTTATCTTTCTTTCATAAGGCTCCCATGTTTTATACTTAATTACTTCATCTCTAAAATCAAATAAAGGCGTATCCGGCTTAGCATCCCATAAAACAATCAACCACATTATCGCATGATAAAGCTGCTTTGCAGTTTCATTCCACTTCTCAGATTGTAAATCCCCACTCCCTCTATTGTCATATTCTTTTCTATTATTTACGTGAGGTTCGCTTATAAGAGGATTAAAAAGAGGTAACCCTTTATGATGAATTAGTTCTAAAAAATCTCTTGCCGCACCCATGCCGCACTGAATAAATTCCTTCTTGCCATCAGTTTTATGCTTAGCACTAAATACATAATATTCATCTTCAATAATTGCTCCTGCATCACTATATTTTTGTTGATTTGCTAACAGCTTAATATGTGCTTCAGGCTGAACTTCATAATCTCTAACAATTCTTTGTCTTGTTTTACTCCCTCTACACTTCATTTCGGCTCTCCTTTTCCACTTGTTTTTGAACTATACTTTTTATTCTTTCCTCAAGATTTCGGTTTTCCCCAATTCTACTTTACTACGCAGTTCCACTTCTAGTTGAACTGTATCATCATATTCATAAGGAATACTAAATCTATTAAGCATACACTCTATTTCAGATTTTTTATCAGTAACACATATCTTTGGATCAATTAAACGTCCTTGACCAAGAACTTTCTCAAATTTATCAGTCTGTTTCTAATACAAATATTTTATTCTTCAAACTTTTCCTCAACATTAAAAATAACTTCACAATCGCAACCAGCACCATTTTCTCGCAAAAATTCTATAACCATTTCAATATCCGCATTTTTATCTTTCAAAAACTCATTTGTTAAAGAAAAATCATGATTACACTCTACCGTTTCTGATTTATCATTTAGATAATCAAATAATTCATAAAATAATTTCTTTTCCATCGGTAAACTCGCTTCAAATTCTTCCATTTGTTTGATTTGATATTCTTGTAAAAATTTTCCCTTCTCAAATTTGTTCATGAGCTTTTCTCCTTTAGTAAATTGTTGTTTTAAATCGTTTATTTTTTTACATTATACACCATATCTCCGCTATTCCAAATATACATAATTGCCGACACTGGTCGTTTTCCATCTTCCCGCAGCCATCCTGTATATGTAGTTGTGTTGCCGTAATAACCTTCAATAATGATTTCAAATTCTGAATCTGTATACTCTTCTATAAATTGTTGTAAACCAATAGACTTTCCATTGAAACGTCCTTCACCTACAATTTTGTTAAATATCAATACATCACATAGGTCAATATCACATTTTTCAAAACATATTTCACCTGGGTATGATCTTTCTTCGCCTTCCACAAATTCATATAATTTATTAACTCTTAACGTCAAAGTTTCGTTGTGATATTGGATTTCTTGTACCCTGCTATCATGAAGGCTGAAAAGGATGTTGCTATTTCTATCGTGTATAAACTTCATACTATCCCTCATTATTTCATCTTAATATATTTAGTTATATAAGATGCTTTTTTGCTTGTTTCGTAATTCTTACCTCATACGTTTCCATTATAGGCCTCATTCTAGCTCTTCAAATACTTCTGCAACAGAATATGTTTCCCCTCGTACTGCCTGCGAATACCCTGTTTCCATCAAGGCATTAAATGTGCTTTCATCCATATTCTCATATATCGGTAACTCTTTAGGTATTGTCAATGGGAACAGAATGCCATTTTCTAGCGCCATATCCATCACCTTCCTTTATGCATAGTATACATCAATGTGCCGTATATTGCGACACGATTTACCATACAGTTTGTATGTAACATAAAATATCCCTCCGCATCGCCATATCTGTGTATTCACTTTCTTAGTAAAGTAAAAAACGCCACATACTTTCATCCTATAATAGACTGTGAAAGTACATGACGTTTCTAACAGATATGTAAATGTCTAATACACTAATACCCAAAGTACCTAAACTTTCAGATTAGTGTGCACTTTTAGAATCATTGCGACGGCAAATACCTGCGAAGATAGATCCTGTAAAGTTATGGATAATAGAGAACACAGCGCCTGCTACGGCTGCTTGTGGTGTAAAGTGTTTCAACGCTAAGCTAGCTGCCAACGCAGAATTTTGCATAGCCACTTCGATTTGCATAGCACGACGGTCTGGCACATTGGAGCCGAATAGACGGCAAATAAAATATGTCACTACATAACCACTCACATTTTGCACTAAGCAAGCCAAGAAAATCATCACACCATGAGCTAAGATATTATCACGGCTCACCGCAGTAACGCCAGCTAGGATAATCAATACAGCTACGGCACCTACTGTTGGCAAGACTTCTTTCACAGGTTCAATACGAGAACCAATGAAATAGTTCACAACAATGCCCAATGCAATTGGCACAGCAATGATTTTCACGATGGACATGAACATTGGCCAGAATGCAATATCAACTGTTTGTCCTGCATATAACACGATAAAAAGAGGTGTTAATACAGGAGCCAATAAAGTGGATACTGTTGTAGCAGAGACGGATAAAGGCACATTACCATTTGCCAAAAATGTCATTACATTAGACGCAGTACCACCTGGTGCAGCACCTAACAAAATAAACCCTAAGGCAATTTCTGGTGGGAATCCAAATATAATTCCTACTAACCAACCTGCTAGTGGCATCCACAAGAATTGAATCAAGGACACCAAAATCACTTGCCACGGTTGTCTAAACACATCTAAGAATACTTTCCCTGTCAATGTTAAGCCCATGCTGAACATAACTAACTGTAACAAAGGAACTGTTTGTTTCGCTGCTTCAATGAATAAGCTTGGCACTAAGAATGCGATAACTGCTACAGCCAACACAATCCATGCTAAGTAATCATTGAACAGACGATTAATACTACGAATGAAATTCATATGAAACCTACTTTCTATAAAAATGATAACTTCCCAATTATAGCAAATCTTCATATGAATTAAAAGATGATTATAGTAAATTTATAATATGTTTGTCTTCTTATAGGTTACAGCTATTTAAAAACTCTTTGATTTCAGGATTTTGTTTCATCCGTTCTTGTTCTTCTGCGGTAATCACTTGCACCTTATCTCGGTCTATATTCACCAAGCAGAGGAATCCTAAATGATCGCCTTGGTTCGCTCGAAATTGATGCGCCATCAACTTAGGAATTTCAATCATGTCTCCGGCTTGTACATTTTCCACGGTGTCACCCATTAAACATTGGCCTTTTCCACGGAAAATCATCACCATGTGCGTATGTTCATGGCGTTCCATAGTACTGTAACCACCCGGCAGCACTTCAAAATAACGGAACTGGCATGGAATATCCCAAGCTCCGTCAAAGAGGACTTGGCGAGTCACATCTTTAAACGGACTATTATCTTGCTTGTACACCAAAGTGTCCACACCATCCCAAGTGTATGTTTCTTGATTAAACTTACGTATCATATCTACTCCTGCAAAAGGGCCATCTTGGAATCAATCCAGATAGCCCTTCTTTGTATTCTAATATATATCTGGCATATCACCAGATAGGTACGCCTTATTTGAATATTTTTTTAATGGCCCCTAAAATACCACCATGTTCATGGACATACTCTTTTACAGATTCCACTTCAAAACCTGTTTCATCAATAGCAGTGCGAATAGCCGCTTCATCAATTTTTGTATGATCAAAACGAATGCGCACTTCTTTTGTTTTCAAATCAACTTTAGATTCCAACACGCCTGGCAATCCACGAACAGCTGTATTCACTGTGTTTTCACAATTTTCACATATCATACCTGGCACATGAAAAAGTTTAGTAGTCACATTACCTGTGCTACCACAACCACAATCTTTACACATAGGTCCTCCTAGTTATTTTGTTTATGACTATTTGTTGCCCCTGCTTCTACATCAATTATTTCTGCTTTAGCAGGCTCTTCTTTGGCTACTTTTTTATCGCCACTGACAGCATCTTTAAATTCATTGATACCCTTACCAATAGCTTTACCGATTTCAGGTAGCTTCTTAGGTCCAAAAATAACAAGGGCAATAATTAAAATAAGAAATAGCTCTTGTGTGCCAAAATTAAACATACGTATCACCTCGTATTTCAAATTAATTAATTCTTATGAGCTGCCTCGTCTACATACCATTCTACCGGATCATGAGTCAGCACAGCTCCTGGTAAACAATGGTCTACTCGGTCCTCCCAAGAATATTCTTCATACTCCTTGCGTTGACGAAGTACACGCGCTAAGGCCGCCTCTTTAGAAGAACCTACCACTGTGAACCATACAGATTTTGCATTCACTAGCATAGGGAATGTCAGTGTTACACGCTCCCATACTTTACCATCTTTCACAGCCACTACCATACGATCACGTTCATACAAGGCTTCAGATTTAGGAAATAAGGATGCTGTATGCCCATCATCACCTAATCCTAACAGGACTAAATCAATAGTTTCTTTTTCGGTGCGTTTCAAAACCATTTGTACTTCTTGTTCATATTTATCAGCGGCTTCCTCCACTGTACCATTATTCGTTGGCACTGGATAATAATGAGCCGCTCCCATAATATTGCCAAATAAACGATCTTTCGCACGACCAAAATTGTTATCTGGATTTGACTGCGGTACAAAACGCTCATCTACCCAAAGGAAGAAAATATGCTCCCAATCGATACGATTCGTATATTCATCAGAATCAAGCAAAGAAAACAATGCATTCGGCGTCGTTCCCCCAGACACAGCTACTACGCAAGTACCTGTCTTAGCAACACATTCGTTTGTATAGGTTAAAAATCGATCGGCCACTGCTTTCGCCACGTCATCTCCTGTAGGAAATGCATGAATTATATCTCTCGCCACGACCATGATCCTCCTTCTAATAATTCTTCTGCCTCTTTTGGTCCCTCACTGAAAGCTGGATAGAAGCATAATGGTGTTTCTTCATCATTACGTTCCCATGCTTCAATTAATGGTTTAAATAATCGCCAAGACTTCTCTACCGCATCATTACGAACAAATAATGTTTGGTCTCCTAATAGACCATCTAAAATTAATCGTTCATAGGCGTCTGGAATATCTGCTAATTCTACAGAATTACTGTAGGAAAAATTCATTTCCAATGTATTCACACATAATTTAGATCCTGGAGATTTTACTTCTAAGGACAAACCCATGCCTTCGTTTGGTTGCATACGAAGAACCAATACATTTTGGTTAAAGTCTTTCGCATGAAACGGTTTAAAGATAGAATGTGGAATTGGTTTGAAAGTAATAGCGATTTCGCTAGATTTCTTTGGCAATCGTTTTCCTGTGCGCAAATAGAACGGCACATCACGCCATCTCCAGTTATCGATAAACAATTTTAATGCCACGTAGGTTTCTGTCGTTGACGTAGGTGGCACATTCTCTTCTTTACGATACTCAATTCCAGGGCGTTCTATATCATCAGAATCCACATATTGACCACGGACCGCTACATCTCCTAAATTTTGGCGTTGTAAACTACGGATAGATGAAATCAATTTAGCAATTTCATCACGATAATCATCAGCATTAAAATTCGCTGGTGGTTCCATAGCAATCAAGGACAAGACTTGTATCATATGGTTTTGCACCATATCTCGCAACGCTCCTGCCCCATCATAGTAGCCCGCACGTTTTTCTACACCTAACTCTTCTGCTACTGTAATTTCTACACGTTCAATATATTTTCGATTCCATAATGGTTCAAAAATAGCATTAGCAAAACGAAGCATCAAAATATTTTGTACCGTTTCTTTCCCTAAATAATGGTCGATACGATATGTTTGCTCTTCTGAAATATATTGTTTCAGTGCATGATCCAAAGCAATAGCGCTTTCCAAATCATGACCAAATGGTTTTTCGATAATCACACGTGACCAAGATCCCACTTCTTCCAATAGCTTTGCCCCATGCAATTCACGAACGATTGGCTCAAACAACTCCGGTGGCATAGCTAGATAAAATAAAGCATTTCCGCCCGTACTATGCACCTCTGCGACACGCTCTAATTCTTCACGCAATGCTTCATACGTAGCTCTTTCTGTATATTGTCCTGATACATAGGAAAAGCGTTCAATAAACGCCCGTTCTTCTGCATTAGGTTCACGATCACCCAAGATGGATTCTTTCACTTGCTCACGAAATTCATCGTGGCTCATCGCTGTACGTGCTACGCCTACGACTGCTATCTTCGGTGAAAGTAACCCCCGTTTAAATAGAGAATAGATAGCTGGTAATAGTTTACGTTTTGTCAGGTCTCCGGAGGCCCCAAAAATAACTATGGCACCCGCTCCTGGTGTATGATCAATAGATAATTCTTCCCTTACATTGTAGGACACATTCATGGTGAATCTCCTTTTACATCATTTCCTACTGGAAACACTAATACTGTACCTTTTATTATAGCATAAACACCGCCCTTGACAATGGTTATCCAATTTTGACTTTTTCATTTTCATAGGGTATAATAAATAAGCACGATTTGTGCGAAGTTTTATTAATCTATGAGGTGATAATCACATGGCAACGAGAAGAGAAGCACGATTTAAGTTATGCCGTCGCTTCGGTGTGAACGTTTTCGGTCACGCGAAGGCTTTAAAACGTGTAAAAAAAGACCAACGTCAAAAGAAAATGTCTGAATATGGTCTTCAATTATTAGAAAAACAAAAAGTTAAAGCATACTACAACTTGCTAGAACGCCAGTTCGTACGCTATTACGATAAAGCGAAAAAAATGCACGGTGTTACAGGCCAAAACATGTTGAAATTGTTAGAATGCCGTTTGGACAACCTTGTATATCGCATTGGCTTCGGTAACTCCATTCGTCAAGCACGTCAAATGGTAAACCATGGTCATATCCTTGTTAACGGCAAACGCGTTGACATCCCTTCTTACCAATGTAAACCAGGTGATGTAATCGAGCTTCGTGAAGCTAGCCGTGACAACGAAATGTTCAAAGTGAACTTCCAAGAACTTCGTTCTTTCGAACTTCCTTACATCGAAAAAAATCTTGACGCTTTCCAAGGCACATTAACTCGCCTTCCTGAACGTGAAGAACTTCCTATCGAAGTAAACGAGACACTAATCGTCGAATTGTACTCCAAATAAGACCTACAGTTCCACAAATACAGAAAGCACAGTACTTATGCGCATAGGTACTGTGCTTTTTCTGGTTCTATAATATATTTTGGGGGGGACAGCAAAAGCCGTCCCCCCGAGATATTTTTTTTATTCAAAAAATAGGCATATCATTCAGTTTACTTTACAATATAAGTAACGACACTAACAAGAAAGGACTGAACCATATGCCTATATTAGATTATACCGAATTTTTTACAAATATCAAAACAAAATTTATTTATGATGTCGTATTTAATGAAACAAGTAAGACGGTTACCTACTATATACAATTGCCTAGAGTCACTCATACATGCCCTGTGTGCGAATCCATACATACAGAGGTAAAGGACTATTATACCCGTACTATTAAATTGGGGACAGAGGTAAGCCCACAGTTTACTATCTGCAAGAAAATTGGAAAATACAAACAACGTAGATATCGCTGCAATTCTTGTGGTAAAACTTTCAATGAAAAGAATCCTTTCATAAGCAAGCATTTACAGATGAGTAAAGCTGTGATAGCCACGATGATGTACAAGCTACAAGGTACTCATACCTATACAGATATTGCTAATGAGCTCGATATATCCACTACTACTGTCATCCGTATGTTTACCAAGACCTTTAGCTTTGGGATACCAGATTATTTACCGGAAACACTAGCTATTGATGAGTTTAGAGGAAATGCTGGTGGGCAAAAGTTCCAGGTCATCGTCACAGATCCAAAAGGTAAACGGGTATTAGATATTTTGCCCGAAAGAAGTGAGGTAACGTTATTTAGCTACTTTACACAGTTTAGTTTACAGGAACGCTCTAAGGTGCGTTATCTAGTCATGGACATGTCGGAGTTTTTCCGTTCTAAGATGAGAAAACTCTTTCCTCAGGCTACCATTATTGCCGATCGATTCCACTTAGTACGTCTGGTAGGTTGGGGCTTTGAAAATGTTAGAAAGCGTGAGCAGAAACGATTAAAGAACTCTGGATATTACATTAAACGATCTCGAAAGTTATGTCGTAAGGCATTTCACACACTCTCTGAGGGTGAACGCATTCGCTTATCTGAAGTCCTACGAAAGTCTGATGACTTAAGACAGGCCTATGCATTGAAGCATTACTTTGAGCACTTATTTACTGCAAAAGGTCGAGTTGCTATTGAGCGTACATTATCTAACTTCCTATCTCTGGTGAAAGTAGCAAATCTTAACGAATTTAATAATTTGTTACGATCGTTTACGAGTTGGCATGAAGAAGTCGTGAATGCCTTCCTATTGCCTTATTCTAATGGATTTACAGAAGGCTGTAACAACAAAACGAAAGTGCTTAAAAGGAATAGCTATGGCATTCGTCATTTTGGTCGATTTAGAGCTAGATTGCTGATGATCTTGCCTAGTATCTACAACAAGCCTAATACATCTGTATCTGTTGCTGCATAGACTATTAACTATATTATATGATAGTAGTTTCCCTACAAAAAAAGAAACATAAGTGGGGCTACTTTGTGGTACCTAAAATTAGTTATATCGGCTCTATAATAAATGTTGGGGCTACTCATATAAGAGTAGTCGCCAACATTCTTTTTTTGCAATAAAATAGACATATA
>UQVF01000017.1 GCA_900544365.1 uncultured Veillonella sp.
TTATTAAAGATTTATTATAATTTTCTTAATCTATTAATTAGAGTATGTGATTAGGATAATTCAAAAGGAGAAAGTAATGAAACTGACCGTGGTTGAACTATTTGCGGGTGTTGGTGGATTTCGGGTTGGTCTTAATCATGTAAATGAATTTGATTCCGAGACAGGTCGTGCGATTGAACATGGTGATTGGAGCTTTGTATGGGCTAATCAATGGGAACCATCTACCAAAGTACAACCAGCATTCAATTGTTATACTACTCGATTTGGTGTGGGAAATCATAGTAATCAAGATATTAATACAATAGATAAAAATATCATACCAGACCATACATTATTAGTTGGTGGCTTTCCATGTCAAGATTATTCTGTAGCGAGAACATTATCTAAGGAAAAAGGTATTGAAGGTAAAAAAGGCGTTTTATTTTGGGATATAAAAGATGTTATAGAAAAAAAACAGCCCTCCTTTGTTTTACTAGAAAATGTAGATAGATTGCTTAAGTCACCCGCTAATCAAAGAGGTCGTGACTTTGCTATTATGTTAAAAACGTTTGATGAACTAGGGTATCACGTTCATTGGCGAGTCATTAATGCCGCAGATTATGGAATGCCACAAAAACGTAGAAGGGTATTTATTCTTGCCTATAAAAGAAATACCTCTTATGCAAATAGTATTCAACAAAAAATCCAAGAAAATGGTGTTGAAGATTGGTTCTATTATTATGAGTTTTTTAATGGTATATTTCCAGTGCAAAAGCTTTCAAAAAACTTAGTTCCAAAAGATATACAACAGTATAAGGATATTGTCGAAGTTAGTGATAGTTATAACCAGGGTAAATTTTTATTATCTGGTTATATGGCTGATGGTAAAATTTATAATAGTGATGTAGAATCTATTGTTGAAGAGGTATATCCACTGAAAAAAGTAATTGATATTGCAAAGAAGCATGAAACACAGCTGTATTCTTCGTACACTATTAGTGATGATAAAGTGGAAAAATGGAAATATCTAAAAGGTGGAAAAAAGATTGAGCGAGTTAGACCAGATGGTGGTATTTATTATTACTCAGAGGGAAGTATGAATTTTCCAGATGATGTGAATGTACCGGGGCGAACTATGTTAACTAGTGAAGGAACAGCTAATCGCTCATCTCATATTCTGTTAGATGAAGAAAGTCAAAAGTATAGAACTATTACAGAAGTTGAAGCAGAACTATTACAGATGTTTCCACCTAATTGGACTAACACAGGAATGACAAAGCGAAATAGATATTTTATGATGGGGAATGCCTTAGTAACAGGCGTAATAAGTAGATTAGAACCTTACTTAAAAGAAATCATTCTACATGAAGGTGAATAGTCACTTTCCCAGAAAGGACTCCCATGCAACCAATTCAAACTGACGCAATTTGCCTTCCCATCCCAGATATGTACTTAGCCGAGGTCCGTTTTGACAATGCTAGAGAGTCAGGGACTTTTATTGTTGAGCACATGGAGCTCTATGAAGGGGACCTAGTATATGTGACGGGCCCCATGCAGGACAAGGTGGGTACTGTCATAGATGTGACATATCATTGCAAAATTCGCCCTTCTAAATATGAACGTGTAGTGGCAAAGATTGACACCGATTTATATGGCGAATTTATTCCTCTCGAGCATTTGTGGGTTACTTTTGACCGTCACTGTATGGATAAGGATAAAATGCGTCTTTGGTTCTTATCGCCACTGTCGGATGGGGAATGCGTGAACTCTAGTGGGTTTATTCCATTTGCTTTGCATAATCTAGATAACTTCAAAATTTCAGACATTCGTGCGCAGCGTGGTGAACGTTACTACGAAGAGCATCGTGTGGTCTATATTTGCTTAGACAAGGGCAAAGGGTATGCCATCGTACAAGGATCTGAGTACTATGAGGTTACTTTTACCTATATAGATGACAAAATTCATGACATACTCTGCAATTGTTACTGTGAGGACCATTGTAAGCATGAATATGCCGTATTGCTACAGTTGCAAGACGTCATCGGTCATTGGCTGCTGGATTATAATACAAATTACGATGAAAGCGAATATATGGCAGCCATCGATAAAACAGTGGTTTGGAATATGAGTGTAAGCCGTAAATACGGAAAAATTATCAAGTTAACAGAAGAATCCTATGAAGGGTTCGTTATATATGATGAATAAGGAGGTTCTATGAAAGAACGTAAACTTTCGTCGGAGATGAAATTCGATGGTAAATTAATTAAAGTAACTTATGATATAGCTGAGGTTAATGGTAAAGAAGCTTGGCGTGAAGTAGTTCATCATCCAGGAGCTAGTGCTATTGTAGCCATTGATGAAGATAATCGCATTATTATGGAAAAACAGTTCCGCTATGCTTTGAACGATTATTTGCTAGAAATTCCAGCAGGTAAATTAGATGCTGGTGAAGATCCGTTAGTGTGCGCCAAACGTGAGCTAGAAGAAGAAACTGGTATCATCGCATCAGAATGGATTGGTCTTGGTACGATTGCTACATCTCCTGGATTTTGCAATGAAGTCATTCATTTGTATGTGGCAAAAGGGCTTTCAAAAGGTGAAATCCATTGGGATGAAGATGAATATGTGGAAGTAGAACGCTATACTTTCGATGAATTATTACAACATATTAAGGAAGAAACAATTAAAGATAGTAAAACCTTATCTGCGTTATTATTAGCTATGCCGTATTTGAAATAGTGAAAGAATGCCTAGGAGTCTAACTTCCTAGGCATAGATTGTATATGAACGGCGATAGAGAGGAGGCCTCTATGTTTAAACGAATTATTACGATTGTCACAGATAGTGTAGGAATTGGACACAGCCCAGATGCGGAACGTTTTGGAGATGCGGGTGCGAACACAGTAGGGCATATTGAAGAGTTAGTAGGACCCTTACAGATTCCCAATTTGCGGAAATTGGGATTTGGTAAGATTGCAGATGTTACACCACAACAAGATATAGTGGTGGGTGCCTTCGGTCGCATGCATGAGCAGAGTACAGGGAAGGATACCACCAGTGGTCATTGGGAAATGATGGGACATCCAGTACAAGTGCCGTTCCCAACGTTTTATGATGGATTTCCACAGGAATTGATGGATACTTTCACAAAGGAAACTGGTTATGGTTTTTTAGGTAATGAAGCGGCATCGGGGACGGAAATCATTGAGCGCCTCGGGGAAGAGCATATAAAAACGGGGAAACCCATTGTGTATACCTCTGCCGATTCGGTGTTTCAAATTGCCGCCCATGAAAGTATCATCCCTTTAGAGGACCTATACAAAATGTGTCAAATTACTCGGGACAGGGTGTGTATTGGGGAGTATTATGTAGGACGCATTATTGCTCGTCCTTTTGTGGGAGAACCAGGTCATTTTATACGCACTTCAAATCGTCATGACTATAGTCGATTACCAGAAGGTAGATTTGTGCTACAAGCCCTACAAGATGCGAAAGTACCGACCATTGGAGTAGGGAAGATTGGGGATATTTATGCCCATATTGGTTTGGATCAGTCCTATCCAACGAAATCTAATTCCCATGGTATGAATGTAGTGGCGGCCTTGTTGGGTCATACTGCCAATAGTAAAGATAGTACATGTGGAAAAGGTAGTACAAATTGTATAGATAGTACAGCTGGTACGCATGAAATACTTGAAACTACGGCAGAAGATGGATTTACCTACGGTTATATGATGGTGAACTTAGTAGAGTTTGATAGCTTATATGGTCATCGTCGTGATGTACAAGGCTATGGCCATGAGTTAGAAATGTTTGACTATCAACTAGGGGGATTGCTGGAACTATTGACCAAAGATGATTTGCTACTTATCACAGCGGACCATGGTAACGATCCGACTTGGAAAGGTACAGACCATACAAGAGAATTAGTGCCAATCTTGGCGTACTCACCATCTTTCACAGGACCTATTGAACTAGGTAATAGACGGAGCTTTGCGGACATTGGACAAACTGTATTGGAAAACTTTGGGATTACCGAATCATTTGTGGGAGAAAGTTTCTTGCAAGCATTAAGGAAATAAAGAACAAACTTACTTTTTTGCACAGATAGGCGTATAATGAAATTAAGAAACATGTGAAAAGAGGAGGTGATAAGATGTGTACTATAAATATAAGTAAAAATGAAGAGTTAAAAGCCCTTGTGAAATTGCTAACCGATGGAGCGACAGATTCCATTTTTTTACAAGATGAGGATACAGTAGCAGAAATAAAACTAGTAAAAGATGTACCACAACCGATACAGTTTGGATTAGGAAACGGATTGTTTAAAGTTCCAGATGATATTCATGCAGGCGACGACGTAATTCACGAAGTATTTAAGGAGTACATATGAATATTCTATTAGATACACATATTTTATTATGGCTTTTATTTGATGATGAAAAACTTTCAAATACTTGTAAAAATATTTTAAGAAGGCAAGATACCTATACATATTTTAGTGTTATTTCTCTTTGGGAAATTGCGATTAAGCATAATAAGTATCCAGAAACATTCCCTTATGATGCAGAAATAATTTATAAACTAGCTAAGCAGTCGGGATTACGATTATTATCATTATCTCCTGAAAATATTTTTATGATTAGGACTTTAACTAGAATGGAATCGGCAAAAGCACATCATGATCCATTTGATAAGATTATGATAAGTCAAGCTAAATCTGAGTCGATGCAATTTATAACACACGATGAACTATTATTAGGGTATAACGAACCCTGTATTTTATGGGTTTAAGTATACAGTACTATAATAAAGTTAGACATAGCAAAAGAGGCTATCAGTATTGAAGAATATTCTTCCTGACTGATAGCCTCTTTTTTGAGTACATGTACCTTCAAAATCTTACGCGCGTGTAATTTTATCAGAACGAAGGCAGCGTGTGCAAACGTTAACTCGTTTAGTTTCGCCGTCTACAATTGCTCGTACTCTTTGGATGTTTGGTTTCCAAGTTCGTTTGGAACGGATATGGGAATGAGAAACATTCATACCCGTAGTAGTGGATTTACCACATACTTCGCAAAGGTTTGCCATTTGTTTCCACCTCCAAAGTGTTTACTACTAATATAACATATGTATTTTATCATAAAAGTGCATAGCAATGCAAGTGCACTTCTTTCTTTTACATAAGATTTTACTAGCTTACTAACTATATACTAAAATGCTAAAATCTGTCAAATTTTACAAAAAACGGCTTGCGTTTACTTTAAACAAAATGTATAATTTAAATATAATTAAATATAAGAAGGATACTTTGATACAACGCCTAACACACGTGACTCTTAAAAAAGTGTCCTTCTTTTTTTGTGTCTATTTTTAGGAGGGATTCATATTAGATGGTCTTTCTATGGTATAATAGAAAACATCAAATGTCTACTACACATAGTAGCGTGTCGTAATACATAGATACACAGATAGATCCAGTGATATTAGTTATGACATTGTATTAGCACGTGCTGGCAGTACGGCGGTTTTTATCTTTTGACCAGTCGCTATAAACTCGTCATCTTACATAGTTACAGGATAGCATTCATTATGTATTAACTAGCTAATATGAATGCGTCATGTAGTGAACTTTCAGAATTGATAGAATAAAAATTGTTACAAAAACGGCGTGGATAGAAAAGAGTACGGATAGAATATGAACGAACAATTGCAATCGATAAAGAGCGTGGGACCGCAACGAGTGAAACAATTGAATAAATTAGGCATCTATACGGTAACAGGTTTGTTGCATTATTTTCCGCGTACTTTTGAAGATAGACGGCAAGTGTATACGATCTGCGAAGCTCCTATGGGAGAAATGGTAGGTGTGACGGGACAGGTAGTACGGGTTAGTGAAAAGCGACCAAGACCACGCATGCATATTTTAACTGTTACTCTATCTGATGGAATACGTCAATTGAATTTGACATTTTTTAACCAAGCGTATAAGAAAAACTTTTATAAACCTGGTCAACATATATATGCCTATGGGAAGATAGAACATGCCTATGGTGCGTACCAAATGAATACACCTCAAGTGGAAATGATAGAGGAAGGGCAAGTCATAGAGCGTGGTATTGTACCTGTTTATGGTTTGACGGAAGGTATGAAACAATGGGGTATCAGACTGGCCATAAAAAACTGGTTTGAACATAATGGTACGTTAGAAGATGTGGTCCCTCAAGATGTGATGGGCGATAAGTTCAATATGAGTCGCTATGATGCCTTTCGAGAGATGCATTTTCCTACATCTTGGGAACGGTATCAAGAGGCACGTAAGCAATTAGCCTATGAAGAACTATGGATTATGCAAATGGGACTATTACTCCTTCGTTCTTATGAACAGGACCAAGGGGGATTTCCAATGACCGAAAATGGATCGTTGGTGGAACGAATTAGGCAAGGCTTACCATTTACTTTGACTGGGGATCAAGAGAAAGCATTAGGGGAGATTGCTCACGATATGGAACAGCCCCGAGCTATGCAGCGGTTAGTACAAGGTGATGTTGGTTCTGGTAAAACGGTAGTAGCTGCACTGGCTCTAGCGAAAGCAGTAGAAAATGGATTTCAAGGGGCTATCATGGCGCCGACAGAAATTTTGGCGACCCAACATTTTGAAAGCTTTCAGGAACTCTTTCAAGATGCACCGATACGAATGGCATTGCTGACGGGCTCTACGAAGAAAAAGCAAGATTTGTATGATGCTTTAGAACGAGGCGATATCGATGTCTTAGTAGGTACCCATGCATTAATTCAAGACAAGGTGGTATTTCATCAATTAGGGTTGATTGTAGTAGATGAACAGCATCGATTTGGTGTAGAGCAACGGGCAAAATTGCAACGAAAAGGAGATCACCCTCATGTGCTAATTATGACGGCCACACCTATACCACGAACCATGACCTTATCCATTTATGGAGACTTAGAAGTTTCCTTGATTAAGGAAATGCCCCCAGGTCGTAAACCGGTGAAGACCTACGCTGTGGATTCATCTTACAAGGAGCGGTTACTACATTTTTTTGAGAAAGAAATGCAAGCAGGTCGTCAAGTTTATGCGGTGTGCCCATTAGTAGAAGAGTCTGAAAAAATGGATTTACAAGCAGCAGAACAAATTTATTACGAATATAAAGAATATTTTGAACCACACTATCGTGTAGGTTTGGTGCATGGTCGTATGCGTCCAAAGGAAAAAGAAGAAATTATGGATGCCTTTTATCGTAAGGAAATCCATCTTCTTGTATCAACTACTGTGATTGAGGTAGGCGTGAATGTGCCCAATGCGACCATTATGTGTATCCATAATGCAGAACGTTTTGGTTTATCCCAGTTACATCAATTGCGTGGTCGTGTAGGGCGTGGATCATCGCAGGCCTATTGTATCCTGATTAGCGATAGCAAAAATCCTGATAGTAAAACCCGACTTTCACTGATGGAACAAACACAAGACGGATTTGAACTGGCAGAACAAGACTTACTGATTCGTGGCACTGGAGAATTATTTGGATTGGCGCAGTCGGGATTGCCAGATTTGAAAGTTGCGAACATCATTAAAGATATTCCGATTCTTGTGGAGGCCAGGGAAGATGCGAAAACGTATCTACAATCTCACGGATTTGATGAGGTACAATCCACTTTGCGTCATCAAATGGAAACCCGATTTGGACCACAGTATATGCGTATTTTATATAGTTAATCTTACCTACTACATGTTGTTTAATAAGGGTCATCTATGATACAATAAAGTGAGATTTTATCTGTAGCACAGTGCTATAGATACGTAGTGGTGAGGGAGGATATACTCATGCCTATTATTCATGTAGAACTTGTTGAAGGTCGTACTTTTGAACAAAAGAAAGCTCTTGGAGAAGCGATTACAAAAGCAACTGTGGAAACTGTAAAAGTGCCTGCAGAAGCGGTAAAAGTAATTTTTGTGGACATGAAAGCTGACAACTATATGGAAGCTGGCGTTATGCGTTGCGAAAAGAAATAATTAGGGAAATTACCTACCAGAAGGATAGGTCTATGATGGGGTGTAGGCTCTTTCATATGTCCTGTCCTTCTTGTTTACATACTAGAGTAGATGAGGTGAATGGTGCAGAATCAAATACATGTGCTATCCGTCCCAATTGATGTGGTAACGATGACGGAAGCTGTAGATAAAGTGCTTTCATTAGTGGGACAGCCAAAATTACATATGGTGGCAACAGCCAATGCAGAAATGATTATGATGGCACAGGATAATCAAAGATTGTTAGAGGTTCTGCAACAAGCGGATCTTGTTGTACCGGATGGAGCAGGTGCTTTATGGGCAGCTGAGCAACAGGGACAGCATTTTCCAGAACGAGTGACGGGTTGTGACCTATTGCAACAGTTATTGAAGGCAGCTAAAGCACATAATATTAAGATATACTGCTTAGGTGGAGCTGAGGGGGTTGTCAAAAAAGCTATCGAAAATATGACAGCAGAACTTGGGGAATTGCCAGTAGTGGGATATCATTCTGGATATTTTACAGCGGAAGAAGAAGTAGATATTCTTGATGAAATTCAGCGCAGCGGTGCTCAATTAGTATTTGTTGCTTTTGGAGTACCGAAGCAAGAGTTTTGGATTCAAGAAAAATTAGCCCATTTAGATGGTGTTGTCGCAATGGGAGTGGGCGGTTCTTTCGATGTATTAGCGGGCATGTTGAAACGAGCTCCTCTATGGATGCAAGAAAACCGCTTAGAGTGGTTATATCGATTGGCTTTGCAACCGAAACGTATCATTCGTATGTTAGCATTGCCTAAATTTATGTGGACTGTATGGCGCCATAAACATTGATACATATAGGTATATCTTGTTGGAATTAGCACTAATTAAGAGAGGTTTAGTATGGGTTTGATTGTTAAAGATGGATATCCTTTAATCGGTGCCTGTCTTGTTGTGACAGCACTGGTAGGCTACTTTCTATCATGGTGGTTAGGAATTATACCATTTATACTGGCATTATTCTTTACTTATTTTTTCAGAAATCCTAATCGCTGCATTCCTCATGATCCAAAGGTCTTAGTATCACCAGCGGATGGGAAAGTGATGGAAGTAGTAGAGGTGTTTGAGGACACATATTTACATCAACAATGTAAAAAAATAACGATTTTTTTATCTGTTTTTGATGTCCATGTAAATCGGGCGCCAATGGCAGGTGAAATTACATTTCGTCAATATACAGAAGGTCGTTTTTTACCAGCTTATAAGGATTCAGTAGGCTATGAAAATGAGCGTCACACGATAAGTATTAAAAATAATAGGATGGAAATTGTGGTGACACAGATTGCTGGCTTATTGGCTAGACGTATCGTGTCTTGGACAGATGTAGGAGATACCTTAGAGCAAGGTACCTTGTATGGTATGATTAAATTCGGATCTTGCACAGAACTATTTGTTCCATTAGATGTAGACATTTGCGTTACAAAAGGACAACATGTAGTTGGTGGAGAAACGATTATTGGGAGGGTGAAAGATGAATAAGTCTATATTTCCCAATCTTTGCACAGCAGCAAATTTAGGATTTGGTGTCATCGGCATTAGTTTATCTGCAACAGGTAATTTTACCGGGGCAGCTATATGTGTGCTTTTATCCTTATTAGCCGATGGGTTAGATGGACGGATTGCTCGTGCCTTGGGTGTTTCTGGAGATTTTGGCCGTGAATTAGATTCGTTAGCTGATGTAGTTGGCTTTGGCGTATCGCCAGCTTTTATGCTGTATATGATGAGCCTAGATCACTATGGTTGGTTAGGCTATGTGCCATTGTTGGTATTCTCTGTATTGGGAGCTTTCAGATTGGCACGATTTAACATTATGACAGAAGAAGTACACGGTTACTTCCAAGGGTTACCGATTCCTGCAGCAGGTTGTATGGCTGCTACGTATGTGTTGAGTGGTGTCCGTATTCCTGATGTGGCGTTGATGTTAGCTATGATATTCATAGGTTACTTGATGGTTAGCAATGTGCATCATCCAGATTTCAAAGGAAAGGGCAGCGATCCAGTGCAACCCATTGCCGTAGGTATTACTGTAGGCTTTGGTGTATTTTGCCTATTGATGGACTATCGCTCCTGGCCGGTATTGATTTTTGTATTATATGCTGTATATGGTATTAGTAATACTATCATCAACAACATTCGTAAATAGGAAGGAACTAGGATGAATTACGTTTGGTTTGACCTAATTATGATTCCCATACAGGTGATTATCGTATTTTATACCTTATATTACTTTGTGTTGATGGTCTGTGGCATGTGGCATAAAAATGATAAAAAGGAGTGTCCTCCTAAACATTCCTTTGCTATTATCGTCTGTGCTCATAATGAAAGTGCCGTGATAGGTCAATTGGTGAATAATCTACAAGTCTTAGATTACCCTCGCCACTTATATGATATCTTTGTGGTGGCAGATAATTGTAAAGATGACACCGCTAAGATTGCCCGTGAAGCTGGTGCCGAAGTATATGAACGCTTTAACACAGAAGAAGTGGGGAAAGGTTATGCTATGGGCTGGATGTTTGACAAAGTATTTGCCATGGAACAGAAGTACGATGCTTTCGTCATTTTTGATGCGGATAATCTAGTGCACCCTCATTTCCTTTATGAAATGAATCGTCATTTGGAAAAAGGGGAGCCAGTGATTCAAGGGTACTTGAATGCGAAGAATCCAACCGATACATGGGTGGCTGGTACCTTTGCCATTGCCTTTTGGATGGTTAATCATATGTGGCACTTGGCGAAATATAACTTGGGACTTTCCACAGCCTTGGGTGGTACGGGTATGTGTATCCGTACAGATATTATCCGCGATTATGGTTGGTCCTGTAATAGCTTGACAGAAGATATGGAATTTTCTTTGAAATTGTTGATCCATGGAGTGAAAACAACATGGGCGCATAATGCTATCGTCTATGATGAAAAGCCACTGACTTTTATGCAGTCTTGGAATCAGCGGAAACGATGGGCACAAGGTCATTTTGATACAGGAGAACGGTATATTCCGAAACTCTTTGTACAAGGTATCAAGAAAGGAAAATGGACAATCCTAGATGGAATTGTGCAGATTACACAACCCTATTTCTTGTTATTGTCCTCCTTTTATATTATTATGACCTATATCAATGGTATCGTACCATTGTATACGAATATTATTTACCAAATCTTGCCAGTACAAGTATGGCAAATTATTGGTATTGGACAATATTTATTTCCACTCATTGTGTTAGCACAAATTAAAGTGCCACCGAAAGTGTGGTTGTATTATCTATTGTATCCACTATTCATCTATTCTTGGGTACCAGTTACGTTCCTTGGATATTTGAATCGTCATGATAAAGTATGGTCCCATACACAACATACCCGTGGGGTAGCATTAGGGGAAGTGAAACTAACCCGTATGGGCGATACGAGTCGAAAAACAAAAGAATAAACTATGATAAGAGCAACAGGATGTGAAAGTTCTGTTGCTTTTTTGTGTGTTTGTTAAGATACTTGAGTTAAAGAGTTGTATCTAAAGTTATGTGGGAATATTATTTTTATATATTGACTTTTGCACCCAAAAGTATATAATTTTGGGTGCAAGGAGGTGTATATATGATGACTATAGCAAATCAAATAGAAGATAATATGACAGAAAATCTTGGGAAAATTTTTTCTATACATGACTTCTATCATTTAGGTACAAAAAATACAGTCAAATCAGCCCTATATCGCTTACATGAAGAGAATAAGATTGTAAGGCTTATAGATGGTTTGTATACGAAACCTAAATATAGTCAAGTCTTAAAAGAATATACTTATCCGGATGCTAGTGTAGTTGCAGAAAAATTAGCAGGTAAATTTTCGTGGACTATAGCACCTGCTGGGGAAACAGCTTTGAACTATACAGGATTATCTACACAGGTTCCTAATGAGTATATTTATATTACTGATGGCGCTTATAGAGAATATTTGTATAGAGGCAAGAAGATTATTTTTAAACGGACTACCAATAGGCATATAACAACTTACTCAAAAGAATTATCTATCTTAATACAAGCTCTAAAGGCCTTGGGAAAAGATAAAGTGGGAGATAATGAGATACAAAAACTTGCCATATTTGCTAAACATGTGAAAGAAGATTTAAAGAAAGATATTGTAAAGATTCCTTTTTGGATGCAAGAAATTTTCACGAAAATACAGGAGCTTAATTATGAGTAAATTATTAGAAATCTCAAATGAAGAGCTAGAACTTGTATTGAAGATGTGTATCCCGACGTATTTAACGAAAATATAGAGGTTATCGCAGTAGATAGCTTACGTACCTTCTTTGAAAAACTAACAATCCTTCATAGAGAGGCTAATCGGGTAAATGGAAATTATCCAACGAGATACTCCAGACATTTTTATGATGTGTATAAAATGTTGTTAACAGATATTAAAGAAAAAAGTTTTGAAAATATTCAGTTACTAAAAGCAGTAATTGATTTTAAGAAAAAAATTTATGCAAGTAATTGGGCAAAATATGATGAAATTCTAGAGGGCAAATTAAAGTTGATTCCTGCTGAAGAGGGATTAGCTGTTTTCTCGAAAGATTATGATAGTATGAAAAAAATGCTGTTTGGTGAAAAAATACCTTTCGATAGAATAATTAAGACCTTACGAGAATATGAGCACGACTTAAATGAGACTATAAAAACTAAATAGATAAACTTTACATATAGACGGTAGTGAAAACTATCGTCTTTTGTATTTAGAAAGCCCTGTTGCAGTTTACATTTTGCAACAGGGCTTTTGCTGTCCCACAAAGATATATTATAGAACCTAAAAATAAAGCTCTATAATATATATTGGTGACTACTATTATATGAGTAGCCCCAACATGTATTATAGCACCACATTTAATATAGGGCTCAAAATATATTCTAGATTTGTAACTATTGGGACTTTTATAATTTTCAAATTTCACTTTTCGATATACTAAGGGAGGCAAAAATTTTTAAATTTATGTTGCCAATGACAAAATATGTCATTCATGATGGGTATACTGTACTCATACTTAGTGTTTTACAAGTGGTATAAGACCACGGAAAGGCAATGATTATGAATTTTTGGAAAGTATTAATGGAATCAATTACAGCGAAGCAACAACAAAAGGGACAGAATGTACACATGGGAACACAGTGGTTTGATGTATCTCAAGACACATCAAAGGTAGTAGTGCCGATGGCACATCCTAATCAGCTTGAAAAGGAAGTTAGTGTCCGTGAACAACCTACAGTTAGCACAATTACTGAGATAGTCAACTCCCAAGCAGTGCTTGGGTCTAGCGTACCAACAACAGGACATACTACAGAGGATATTATGAAAGTACCTAGCGAATCCATGCAAGGGGATACTATGGCTCAAGCGCAAGTATCTGTAGAAGGTCAAGAGGTGGTTCAAACGCAGTTTGATGGTATAGATACAACTCAATTATCTGTACAAGCTAAGGACTTAGTGGAATCAGAGTCAGATCAAAGCAACACCATTTCTGTTCTATCCGGATCAGTTCATTGTGCAGTGGAAGCCTTTGCACGATTTGGTCGAGCAGATATGTTAGCTCAATTAGTGAAGGAACATCCAGTCCATAAAGAGATTGAATACTTAGTAGGTTCTTTAGGCGACTTTGCAGAGGCAGCCCATTTGTGTAAAGGGGACGATATGGATTTTGCAGTCCATGCCATTCGTCAAGGTATTAAAGATTGTGAAGCTATCACAGCCAATAGCGAAGTGGATACAGCTTTCTTGCAGTACTTACCAGCGTTAAAAGAAAGCTTAGGGGACTTGTTAGATGCTACTGTTCATAGTCAAGAATTACAGTTAGCTATGATTCAATGGTGCTTACAATGTGGTTTATACCAACAATCGGTCACATTGAGTACAGAGTGGGTGCCAACGATCTTATTCAATAAAGGTGTTTACTACACAGATCGTACGGACATGGAAGTATTATTTAAAAAAGAAATCGAATCGATGCAACGTACCTGGAAAGAGTGTTTTGTCATTACCTACCGTGATTATGCAGGGAATAAAGCAGTCAGTGTGGCTGGTGGTGATACAGTAGGAGCAGAATTATCTGTGATCCGTGATGAATTGCGCGGGGCTACTAATAAAAATCAAGTGACAAAAGCCTTTGCTAATTTCTCCTATAACAAAGAAAAAATTCTAAAATTTATGCTCGATTTGTACCCAGCCTATTTACATGTACAGCAAAATATACGATCTGTTGTGGATGTCATGTATTTTCAAGCACAATACCCAGAGATTGAAGGCTACTTGCGTGAATACTATGAAATCCAATGCACTAGCATCAGCTACCATAAACAATATTATCAATTCTTACAACAAAGTGCATCGGATTACGGAGCTTTCATCCGTCAATTCTTACAAGCACCTACATCAGAATTGGTAGAACGATTTGATTTATACAAAGGAATTTGCTTTGATGAAGAGGATGAGGAATCCTTGGAATCGGTGGCAGTGGAAACGTTCCAAAAACAACGCATTAAATTAATCCGTGATTGCCAAGCTATGCTTGCCTACGGCAGTGCAAAAACAGACTTGCCACAATTAGAAGCGCTACAGTTCTTGGTGGAATTCCATTACATTCGCCATCTTCGCAACAATATTAACCACGCAGCAGATAAAACATTGGTCATCACTAGTGATATGGTGAAAGAAGCCGTTTCTACTTTGGTATCATCTTTACAAGCTGGTCAGTGGTTGGGGACTTTCACAGTAGAAAGTGAATTGGAAAATAATCGAAATATTATTTAAAAAAGTATTGCCAATGACAAAATATGTCACTTTCATATGGCATACTAATAGCATACTAATAGCATACTAATAGCATAGAGCACATAGTTCTAATACTTGGGGACATAAAAGAGAGAGAACATGTGATATCTAGTTAGAATATTGTTAATCATTTAAGGAGGATGTATGGAACAAAAAGAAACAGTATTGTCTGCTGTAGAACAGGCAAAGGAGAAAATGAATGCACTGCTAGAGGATGTGAGCCGTTTTGAAAGCCATCAATTTGATGCAGGTAATAAGGATTTACAGTACTTTTTCGGTGTCGATGTGATTGCTGCATTAGAGTCTAGAGAGGATGAGCATAGTACTGCAAGTGGGGCTCGTAAAGCGGGTCTAACATATTTCACAAACAAAGTGTATAGCCAACGAAAAGAAGCTGTGAAAGACATGATTGCTACTTATGTAGATCGAACGCTAAAACGATATGACTGGACCTATGAAGTGGAATGTGTAGCGGACCCATTCGGACAGGATGAGGAGACAGAAGCATATCAAGAAGTAGTACGAGAAACAAAGTTCCCTGTACGTAATTATCTTTCCTTAGAATCGGACGGTATTTATCAGCAATGTAATGAACAGATTCGTCAGATTTTACAAGAATTGCAGGACACCATCGTGGCTACTTGTGGTGATACTATTCAATTGGATAGTCAGTTCACACAATGCTTTGTGGTGCCATCCTTACAAGATGTGTTGGATAATTTGAATGACTTAGATACGAATGCCTATTGGGTGAACACCATTGTGCAAGACTTTGAAAAAGGTTACTATCATAAACCTGAGCGATATATCGACTATATTGAAGTACACGATATGATACGCGATAAAGGATTTTTATCCTTACTTGGTTTTGATACTTGTTATATCTATGGAGACATGGGGGATGCGGCGCAAGAATTGTCAAGGGACCTTGCCGGTGCCGTGGAACTTAGCGATTTAAACCTATACGTAAAAGAACAGGTACAGCTATTGATGAAAGAGTACGTAACGGCTGTGAAAGCCTTAGTTGACGCAAAATGTCAGTCTATTGTAGAACAAATCGCATAATGTATAGCAGGTAATCCCTGATAGAGAAAGCCACCATCTCGGCTATGAAAGTTCATGGTGAGACGGTGGCTTTATGTATACATAAAAAACTATTGCCTTAGTTGAGAGAGTTTTTTATAATTAAAGTAATTGGTATTTCGAGAGCAAATACTTTCATAAGAGAAAGGACAAAAGAGATGAAACGATACATGGTCAAATTTCACTATCCTAATAGCACGACGGTACATACTGCCTATGAAAGTGCCCATTCCCGTAGCGAGGCAGCGAACAAGGTGAAAGCTCGTGAGGCAGGTTGTGGTCGTATTGTGAAAATTATTGCCACTGTGGAGCGATAAAATGGGGGATAAGATAGATAAGACACAGCGAATTTTGACGATGCAACGTCGCCTATTACAAGGGGAAGTGCTGTGTAAACCAGAACTGGCAAAAGAG
This sequence comes from uncultured Veillonella sp., assembly GCA_900544365.1. Classification (GTDB taxonomy): domain Bacteria; phylum Bacillota; class Negativicutes; order Veillonellales; family Veillonellaceae; genus F0422. The sequence goes on from UQVF01000017.1 coordinate 16,358, forward strand.
TTCGGCATTAATGAACGGTCCGTACAACGAGATATCGATGATTTGCGAGCCTATTTACATGATGAAAGTACCCTGTATGGGAATGAACAGCTCATCGTGTATGATCAAAAGCGGAAAGGCTATGTACTCAGCCATGGAGAGTCCGCTTGCTTATCCGTCAATGAACTAGTGGCCATCGCTAAGGTGATGCTAGATAGTCGCTCCCTATTACGAGATGATATGGGGCGTATATTGAATAAGTTGTTGAAAACATTCTTACCCCATGAAGAGGTAAAGCTCGTAGAGAGTTTAATTCGCAATGAATTGCATCATTATGTAGAATTGCGACATAAGAAAAATGTGCTACCTCTGTTGCAAGACTTATCAAGAGCTATACAAGAGCAACGATACATTACGATTTCCTATGAAAAAAGTACGAATAAAGAAGTGGTTACACGGAAGTTATCGCCACTGGGCATCTGTTTTTCAGAATACTATTTCTACTTAACTGCCTATATGGATCGGGAAGAACGAAGCAAAATTCCAAAGGAATTACAAGACTTTCCGACTATTTATCGCTTAGATCGTATCCATAGTTTGACTGTTGAAGAGGAGCACTACCAAGTGCCATCCTATACATCACGGTACCAAGAAGCGGAGTTTCGCAAACGCATACAGTTTATGTACGGAGGTAGATTACAACGTGTTACCTTTACCTATGTGGGGCATGATATCGATGCCATCCTAGACCGCTTACCAACGGCTACCATTACCTGGTATGAAGAAGAAACATATACCTACCATATCCGTGCAGAAGTGTATGGAACAGGCATCTGGCGGTGGATACGGAGCCAGGGGGATGCTGTGTCGGATGTTATAGTGCAGGAGATGTAGGGCTGTAGTTCCAGTTAGGATATTATATGAAAGAAGGTATACTATGATGAAACGTAGTTTGATGGTTGGTTTACTAATGATAGGGTTAATGGGGAGTGTGCAGGCACAATTACCTGCGAACACACAAGCGATGAAGGGTGTACCAATTTATTATGGTGCAAATACTAACTTTCCTATGGTTAGTGCACATATGAGTTTTATTTTGTATATGGATCGTACATCTGGCGTTGTCTTAAAAGATGATGGACATATATTAGAAATGGCTGTTAATTCATTTTTAGTGAATACAAAAAATGGAGAAATAGTCCAAATGAAAACGCAAACATTTAGATATGACCGATACAAGGGTGAGGTATATATAAAAGATAAATCAGGAATGTACCGGTATATCAACCCTAAAGGATCCAGTGCATCTACCAATGGAAGCATGCAACCAGCAGAAGCATTATACTTTGTGATGACTGGACAGAAATTTTTAGGGGCTCCATACTTTAATCAAACGTTTTATGATAGATTGTAAAGCTTAAATTTTTTGTACTCCTCTTACATAAAATTGACTTAAATGATAGTACCTATGAAGTAATTATTAGAATAATGACTTTATAGGTATCTTTTATTTTCAAATATATTGAAAGTTAAAAAAAATGATACGTTTATATATAATTTTTACTGAGAGATAAAAAAATAATTACTAAAAAATACTAATAGTATCTACTCTATGCTATAATGTATATTACGTATCAAATGATGTACTATATAACATTTCATGTAGAAGGGAAGACACAGTATGCCACCAGAGTTAGAAGAACCGCATCAAGGGCTCGGTTCAAGACAGAAAAAACGTATTATAGGAGTCAAACCAGGCCAGTTTGTGAAAGGTCTTGACGGGTTAAAAGGATTAGCCATTCTAGGCGTCACGATCTTTCATCTATTTCCCCATGCAGCCAGTGGCGGGTTCATGGGGGTTTCCCTTTTCTTTCTATTATCGGGATATTTATTAGCTTTCACCACAAATCAACAATGGAAATTGGGGAATTACAGCGTTTCAAAATTCTTTCAACGTAGGGCAGAGCGGATTCTTATCCCCTTAGTCTTGATGGTGGCAGTAGTGCTAGGACTGTGGCATTTGTTGTTACCTGACAAGTTAGCCGGGATTCGCCCAGAAGTAATTTCCATTTTGCTAGGCTATAATAACTGGTGGCAAATCGCACAAAATGCTGATTATTTCACCCGTTTAGTGAACACATCGCCATTCACACATATGTGGTTTATGGGGGTAGAAATTCAGTACATTGTTATTTGGCCTCTCTTATATTGGACCTATACAGCACTGAAAAAACAATGGAGTTATACCATCGGCCTTGTATGGATGTTAGCATTGGCGTTAGGCTCCTCAATCATTATGCCACTATTATATACAGAGGGTATGGACGTATCTCGTTTCTATTACGGCACAGATACACGATTATTTGCCTTGCTATTGGGCGCCTTTTTAGGGCTGCATCGTAGTGAACAAAAATTATATCCTTTGGGCACTATGAAAGGAAATATACTCAGCAGTGTACTTCTATTGGCAGGAGTCATTGCAACCGTGTTAGGATATATCTATTTAGATGGGCAAAGTCCTTCTCTTTACACCTACGGCATGGTAGCATTTACTTGCTTATTTGGTTTCATGGTGTGGTTAGTAGAACGTCCCAATACGCCACTGGGAAAGATAGTAGATATGCCACTCCTTGCCTGGTTTGGTAAACATAGTTATGGATTATTTTTATGGCAATATCCAATGATTTACCTCTTTGAACATATGGGTCTCATGGACTACTTTGTATCACCCATTGCCTACTACTTGGTCTTAGTGACGGTTATCATCGGTCTTACACTTTGGTCTGAATCGGTGACGAATTGGTGTGTCCGTCAAGACAGTGTCCGTGCCATTGTGGATGTCATTCGTTCCTACTATGTGAAAGTGGTATCTGTTGTTGGGGCTGTTTGTATTGTCCTAGGGGTGTATGCTTTCGCCACATCACCGGCAGAGAAACAACAAGATGTGACAGAATTACAAACGCGCTTGGCAAAGAATGCAGAATCTCAAGCGGCAGAAAATGCGAAGGTCATCGACCTTTCTACTGTCAGCGATCCACAAGATATGGTACACATGGCAGCCATTGGGGATTCTGTCATGCTTGGTTCTGCTCACGCATTGCGACAAGACTTTGCAGGCATTCAAATTGATGCTAAAGTATCTCGTTATGTAGGGGCAGGTTTAGGGATTGCAAAGCAAATGGATGCGAATCAACAACTAGGCAATGCGGTCCTTATTGGCCTTGGTACCAATGGACCTATTACAGGCTATTATGAAGATGAAACAAAAGCATTGGTGCAATATTTAGGGTCAAATCGTCAGATTTTTTGGATTAACAATTATGCGCCAGGGATTCAGTGGATTGAAGCCAACAATGCGTACCTAACTAAGCTTGCCAAAGAACATCCGAATGTGCATATCATCAACTGGGCTAGTTTAGCATCGAAACATCGAGATTGGCTTGGAGATGACGGTATCCATCCGAATGATACGGGTGTGAAAGAATACTCTAAATTCATCCATGATGAAGTGAAAAAAGTATTGCTCCAACAGGGAGAAACAACTAAAAAACAGAAAAAACGCTAAGAACTTATCTTGAGATAAGGAGATTAGCTAGATACGCCAATACACAAGGGTTGTAACGAAATGTAGACTTACATTTTGTTACAGCTCTTTTTGATTTATTCCTCCTAAAATAGCACTACCAGTCAAGGTTGACTGGTAGGAGTGTTTTCTAGGATTTTAGAGGGTACATAGAGAAATTCTTAGTACGCAAGTAAAGGAGGTGAAATGATGTACCATGTGGAGATTGAGCTGGATCATTTCTTTCAGCGTGCCTATGAAAGTGGAGCCAGTGATATGCATTTTGACACCTTAGAAAAAGAGGTGCAGGTTCGATTCCGCTTGGATGGTCGTCTGCAAGAGATTGCTCGAATTCCCATGCCAGAAGGTGAGCAAGTCATGAATCGTTTGAAAGTGTTAGGGTCTTTAGATATTAGTGAAAAAAGATTACCTCAAGATGGGCGTTATGTGTGGACCCATGAAAATCACTCAGGAACGATACGCATGTCTTCCTTGCCGTCCGTGTATGGTGAAAGTCTTGTATGTAGACTCTTTTGGCATGATGAGCAGATAAAATCCTTAGAAGAATTAGGTATGCCAGATGATATCAGTGCAGAGGTGCGCAGGTTATTGGCACGCCCACATGGGTTACTGCTTGTGTGTGGGCCTACAGGGTCTGGTAAAAGTTCTACCTTGTATGCATTATTACAAGAACTCAATGGAGAAGAGGAACAAATCATTACCTTAGAGCATCCAGTGGAACGTATCGTAGAGAAAGCAGTTCAAATTGGTGTGCAGCCACAGATTGGTATGACCTTTAGTAAGGGATTACGTGCGATTTTACGGCATGACCCAGATACTATAGTGGTCGGTGAAATTCGTGATCAAGAGACGGCGCAGCTAGCGGTACAGGCGGCGTTAACGGGGCATCGTGTGTTATCTACGATTCATACGAACCATGCCATAGGCGTAGTGGAACGATTGGTGGATATGGGGGTAGAAGACTATCTGGTGCGTGCTACTTTGACAGGTGTTATTTCGCAACGATTGGTGCGAACTCTAGTAGATGGAGCGTATCGTGGTCGCTGTGGATTGTATGAGCTACTAGCCATTCCTAGTCATGATTGTCATTGGGAAGAGCTAGATTCTTACTTGCTTTGTTCTTTGGAAACGTCCGCACGTCGAGCCATCGAGCAAGGGCTGACTACGGAAGAGGAAGTTCGTCGTGTGGGGGTCGTAGTATGATTTGGTCACACCTATTGCACGAAGCTATCGAGCGAGGGGCTACAGATATTCATATACAAAGTGGTACGGTCTTTTGGAGACTAGGTATGGATGTGGTGCCTACGGAATACGAACTATCTGATGAAGACATACTACGTTTTCTGACGGACCAAGTGCAGACTATACCGGATACGATGATGTCCTATGATGGAGCCATGACCTTTGAAGGTTTACGCATTCGGGTGCATCTATTCCGGTGGCGTTCTGGTTGGGGCGGTACCTTGCGTATTTTGTACCCACCTAAAACAGGGCTAGATACTTCGGAAGAGGGTAATTTATTGCGCCGTATATCTTCTTTCAAAGAGGGGCTGGTCATCATCGCTGGTGCCACTGGTTCAGGAAAATCGTATACCCTTACGTCTTGTTTAATGCATATTAATGAAAGTATGCACCGTCATATTATTACGTTAGAAGATCCCATCGAATATGTATTGGACCATCAACAGTCCTTGATACACCAACGGGAATTGCATACACACTTTCATCATATGGCGGACGGTATTCGAGATGCATTGCGAGAAGATCCAGATGTGATTTTAATCGGTGAGGTACGGGACAAGGAAACATTGGAAGCGGCACTACATGCGGCGGAAACGGGGCATCTCGTATTTGCTACGTTACATACGCAACGTGCTACTATGTCCATTAATCGGATGATTTCCATGTTCCCCGCACACCAACAGGAGGAAGTGCGAACGCAACTTTCACAGATATTGCGCGCAGTCATCTGCCAACGATTGGTTGTCATCGACGATAGATTTATACCGGTACGAGACATTTTGATTAATACCCCAGCAGTGGCAAACTTGATACGGCAACGAAAGGAACCGCAAATTGTATCCTTGCAAGAAACGCAAAGACCTATGAAAACATTGGAAATGGCAGTAGCTGAGTTACGGGCTATTTATGGCTCATCGCCAGTGTTAGAGTCTGTATTACAGGTAAATTAGTGGAGAATATGTATGAGTTGGTATACCTATGAAGGATTTTCAACAGATAAAAAGATAGTGTCAGGCAAAGTATGGGGTGATTCAGAAGAGGAAGTGCAGGCAAAGCTAGCCTATCAATCCATAACGCCGATTCACTTGGAATGTGTTATCGGAAAGGAAAATAAGAAACAATGGAAAACAGCTCATATGATTCACTTTGCCTATCGATTACATATGTTATTGGGAGCAGGCATATCCTTACGAAAAGCCTTAGATATGATGGTCAATACGAAAGGTTCCACTATCCCTTATGAGGAGATTCGTGAAGATGTAGGGCGTGGCATGGCACTGTCAAAAAGTTTAGCCAAGTACCATTGTCCTGTCATTGTTACAACTATACTGGAAGCAGGGGAAGCATCAGGAACCTTAGTGGAATCCTTAGGAATGATTCAAAGTATGTACGAAGAGGAGCATCGATTACGCCAACAATTAGTATCAGCCATTACATATCCATCCTTTTTGGTGGTATTGATGATGGTATTTGTAGGAGTGGCCGTAGGTTTTATTTTACCCCAATTTAAATCTGTCTTTGAGAGCATGCAAATCGAATTACCACCGCTAACTGCAGCCCTTTTTAGTGGAGGTACTTGGTTACAACAAAAAGGAGTGTATCTTTTGGTTGGCGTACTAGTATTAGGGTTGGGTTTGTGGAAATTGTATCAACGAGACTCTGTGAAGTTCAGCGTGCATCGTAAAGTTTGGCTATGTATGGCACGAAGAGAATGGCTTATGGCTTATACGATGGTGCGTATGTGTCAGATTTGGAAACTACTTTTACAAAGTGGGATACCTTTGTTACAACTGTTGGATATGACAGAATCGCTGTGGGGCAACCGTTGGGCAAGCACCTTACAACAAGAGGTGAAAACTCGTATCTCTCAAGGTTATGGATTCACAGACTCATTAGAACAAGTACAATTAGGAACTTCTTTTGTATGGGATTTACTTCGTATTGGAGAAGAAACTGGTGATCTAGAAAGTATGTTAGACCAAGGGCATGGGTATTATAAAGGCATATTGGAACGGACCGTGAAACGAGGAGAACAATTATTAGAACCTATTATACTCAGTATTATGGGCAGTATAATCGCTTTACTTGTGGTAGCAGTGATGCTGCCGATGTTTAATTCAATTTCAGCTATTCAATAGGAGGAAGTATGGAAGCACTTCGACAACGTTTGTCCTTACGACAACGGAAGCAACAAGATGGATTTACCTTAGTGGAATTAATGGTTGTGGTGGCAGTTATCGCCATTTTAGCATCCTTAGCAATGCCACAATTTTTAAATGCCTCAAATAAGGCGAAGGAAGCAAAAATTAAATCGGATGTGACAACCATCTCCAATGCAGCTCAGTTGTATATGATGGAACAATCTACTGATACAGTACCTACTGTAGATACATTGTACAAAGAAGGCTATTTGACTGAACATGTGAAAACGCCTAAGGGTGGAGAATACACCGTGACGAGTGTACAAAATGAAGGCGGTAAAGGTAAACATATTGCTGTCACTGCACCTGATGCAGAAAATTAATTAGTAGAAGGAAGAGGGAAATATGGAGTATGTATTAGGAGGTATTGCGGGTATCACAGGAGTTGCAAGCCTCTATCTCATTGTTTCTTGGACCTATATGAAAACACATAGTATGTGGTGCCTTATGACTATTGCTGCTCATATCATAGGGACAGCAGGGCTTGGCTATGCCTATCAAGTTGGATACATTACGAATATCTATGAACTGGGACTTCTTTATATGCTGGAGGTAACGCTCTTTTGGGGATCAACCATCGATAAGCTATATTATATTCTTCCTGATGAGGGAGCTATTCTAATTTGTATATGTGGATTTGTTTACCAGCGGATAGGTAATGGTGATGTACTAATGATAGTAGTTAATGCCCTCTGTATGGGCGGATTGTGGTGGTCATTGCGGTGCTTTAGTCATGGCGGTGTGGGACTAGGTGATATCAAATGGTTGATGGCTATTAGCTGTTGGCTCACATCGGTGGAATGCTTGGCTTTATGCGGACTTTCCTCGGTCATTGGCATCCTATACAGTTGTGTGTGGCGTATTGTATCTCCGAATCATACCTATATTCCCTTTGGTCCTTCTTTCAGTATGGCAATGATGCTGCTATTCATCTATCCTTTTGAGAGGTGGCTATGATGAAAGTACCAAGGCACCCAGAAGATGGCTCTTTGTTAGTAGAAGTCTTGCTATATATGACTATTTGTTCTCTTATCATTGGTATGGTGTTGCTCTTAAATAATGGAGAGCAACAAGAATATTACCAATTTGATCGAGAAGGACGCATTTTATTTGCTCATATGAAGCGTATGCAGATGGCTACTTTATATGGGAACCTACAACGCATTAGTGGTGGTAACCGTATCGTATTAGATGGAACTAGATATGGATATATTAATGAGTCAAGCGCTATGGTCTATCGAGAGTTACCTCCATCTATGTATATTGAATTTACTGGTACATCTCCGGTGTTGCGATTTACAGGCCATAAGGGAGTAGGGAAAATGTTCACCGTGACCTTAGTGGATACCGCAATTCGCTATAAACGAACCTTTATTTTTGCTCGTCAATCAGGGCGTATACGTTGGGAGGAATCAAAATATTGAAAGTACAACAAGAAGGATTTCTCTATATGGATGTATTAGTATCGCTATTTGTGATGAGTCTATTGTGTTCCACTTTATTTGTGCTTATGATGAGTAGTATCCAGCAATATGGGAAGATGATGGAAGAAGATAGGACCTTACAAGCTATGATTTTGTATATGGAAGAGGGGAAAGCGAGTTGGGCGAATGAAACTAGTTCTGACTCTGATAAGCCGCCTAATGTAGGAATGACGAGCTTTCAGCGAAGGATAGAAGTAAGTCCAGAAGGAGTACACGTATTGACTGTCATAGCCTATCGCCATGGAGAGGAAATACATCGGTTTACAACCTATTTGTTGGAACGAAGACAATGAGATACATCATTAGGATAGCGAAGGGGATAGGATAACAATATAGTGTAGTTACCTAATATAGATTTTGAACAAAATAGCCTACTATGATTTCGAGATAATTATATAAAGATTGTTGATGTACTATAGAAAGGTCAGATACAGGTTAAGCATATATGGGTGAAATATATGGTATTAAGTTTTGAGAAAGTGAGGTCTTTTTCTAGAAGAAGTAAAGGCAAACAGGGTACATCAGGTTTTTTACTGGTGGAAGCCTTACTAGGTAGCCTATTATTAGCGATTATCGTAACAGGATTTTTCCTCATCACATCACATAGTGTGAAGTGGCTACATATGTTGCATCATCGTCATGAACTATTGTTAGATGCTAGGTTTAGTCGTATACAGATTATGAATCGCCTTCGTTATAGTGAGAAAAAACCACGAGTCAGCGAAGATGGGTCCTGGTTATTATCTCCTTCAAATTGGCGGATACGGGTCTACCAGGATGCCTTTGTGACCATGCTATCGGATGGACAATTGCAGGATATTACAGAAAGTGAAATCAGTCCAAAGATAGGGAAAATACATGTATTTCCACAAGGGCCTACATTTTTTCAGGAACGGTCAGATGGGTTAGTTGACTTGCATTGGCATTCGGAGGTGCGACCCTATTGGTGGCGAAATCATATTCAACTCATGGAAGGTGGACAGAATCGTTACCAAGTACAAACTGGAATTTTGCCGTATGCTACCTATCTCCAGCGATTACAACATACAGCAAAGTAGCTATTGTTAGAAATAGACATTGTAGAACGGTTATATTGAGGCATGAATGAGAGGTTAGCTATTATGTTCCGTTGGAAAGGGAGAAAGAAAAATGGTTTTGTATCGTACATGATTCTGCTGATAGCCATGATGACCATTGGTACTTGGGTTGCTTGGCAACATACGATGCAGATTACCTATCAAAGCATGATGGATGAATATCGTTTTGTTCGTTGTCAATATGGCATAGAGAGAGGTATCGTCTTGGGCACAAACAAAGAATTCTTTTTAGCGCATCAAAAGGAAGTAACTGGTAGTGGTTCACCCAAGTATGTGCTGGAAGAAACGGATACAGAACGAATTGAAGCTATTATATATAAAGAACAAGAGCCACAGCGATATTCTTTACGCCTTATATGTATCGATGTAGGTACAGAAACAAACGTGAGACAAGACGTATACTTCAGAACCATGTATAAAGATGATGTGTTAGATACCATACATGTAGAAGGTGTGAAGGAATAAGGAGGTTGACATGAAAACAAATTCCGTAATGGCTATTGCCATTGGACATGATGAAATTGTGGGGGTGAAAGCCTACAAAATAGAAGGTACCATTGTGTTAGAAGACGTAATCGTTCAGAAACGACATAGTGATATAGGAACGGATATGAAAGAGTTTTTTGACTATTATGGAGAAACCGGTATATCCATTGGTTGTGTTTTTACATCGCCACTACAATCAGTGTATATGGAGACACCGATGATGCATAAAATAGATCAATATTTATTTGCTCAACGTGAGGGAAAAAGAATCTTTCAGAATGAAGAATTTCCTAATGCTATCGATTTTGCATCTAGACCAGGTACAACAGAAGAGTTGATGTTTATACTCATTGTGGCCTTAGAACGGAAACGACTCAAACAGGTGGCACGAGGGGTTCAACAAGGAGGAGGCGATCTTCGTGTTATCGATTACTGGCCAGCACCACTTGCGTTCAGTCGTGGTCGAGAATCATCTATGCTTTGTATCACCCCAGAAGAAGGTAAGGTACGAGTATCTTTATGGAATTATAAATTTTGTACCGCCCATACCTTAGTGCCACTAGATGTAAACAAAGTATTGGAAGCATGCAAAAGGGTCTATGAAGATAGCAAACAATATCATGTACCTTATCCAAAGGGGGCTATAGTAGTTGGTTTTGATGAAATGAAAACTAAAGAGTTTGAGCTTATTTTAGAAACCTATGGAACCATCGACCAGGTCCCTCTCCATACAGTGGATAAAGGAGAAGGTTATAATCCACAGAATATAAATCATGAAATGGCATGGGGGTTAGCAATTAGGTTACTTGGCGATGGAAAATAAAGAGAATCTTAATTTCATAGAACCGGATGTACAGTGGATATGTTGGTATATTCGATATAAAAAAATATGGTGGACTCTATTAGTTCTAGTGCTTGTTATATTGGTAGGTTCTGTGGCAATGGGTACAAAAGCATATATACAGTATCAAGATGTAGTAGAAAAACAAGGAGAGGTAATATCACGCCATATTGATGCTAAAGAGGCTCATAATGTGTATGAAAGTATGGTTCTTGAAAATAAAAAAGAAGTACCAATACTTCAGGGGACGTTGAAGGAATGTATATACTTATTAGATGCATCGAATACATATCACATTCAATTAGTTGAGTGGTCTACTGTGAATCAATGGTATGTAGAGGCTAGAGGTAATAATGAAAATGAATTGCATCAGTTTAGTTCAGTGTTGAGTCGATTAGGAGGTCACCGTCACTATGATGAAGTGGTGGAAAAAGAATCCGGAACTACACTATACCGCAGTCGTATTACAGGCACTATGGAAAGCCCTTCCCATTCCAAAAAAAAGTCTGCTCCTAGTCATTAGCGTGTACTGTTGTGTATTAGATTTGGGCATCGGCATGACCGTGTACTTTCAAGGAGAAAGAGAACGTATTTCTGCAGAGATTGATGAAGAAATACTTTCACAGGAGGCAGAAACAACATTTTTACATAGTGAAAGTTATCAATTTGTCAAACACTTAGATGATAATATATTAGACATGGAAGGCTTGTATCATTTGGTGTTGTCATCCATAGAAGATACACCCTTGATAATTGTCAGTACACACAAAGAAGAGGAAACGGTAGATGTGGTGGTACAAGGGTCTACCTTAGATATGGTACAGTGGTTGGTAGGGATGCAAAAGGTGCATCCTACCTTGCGTTTTACTATAGAAAAAATAATTCATCTGCAAGGTGTTACTACTTTACAATGTAAGATTCGTGAAAATAGTAAAAAATAGAGGGAATGGTTTGTCAAAGTATAGTCGAGTATAGTAAAATAAAGTTAAAATTAACTAGTATATTAAAGAAGAGATATTATATAGAATGAAAACGACTATCAGGAGAAATATTATCCTCATTGGTTCTATGGGGAGTGGCAAAAGTCATTTAGGTCGAAATTTAGCGGATGCCAAAGGTTGGCAATTTGTTGACACGGATCGAATATTAGAGAAACGATACAATATGCCTATTGCTGATATTTTTAAAACAATAGGTGAAAAGGCATTTCGCCGTGCTGAGTTTGAAGTGATTAAAAAGGTGGCTATGTATCATGAAGCGGTGATTTCCGTAGGTGGGAATTTCCCTATTGATATGCGCACATTGCGGTATATGCAAAAATATTCTTTTATTGTGGGCATACGTGCTTCACATTACAGAATTGTGAATCGGGTCAATCGTTGGGTTGGTAAACGGCCGACGATGAACTATGATGATGTATCTGGTTATGTAGCGTGGATGATGCGTAGGTGGAAACCATTATATCGTAAATGTGACCATGTATTAGATACGACGCACAGTCACACTGATGAATTAGTTACTAGTATTGATGCATCAGTAAAGTCCAAAGGTATATATTTTAAACGGCGAAAAGTACACCAAGGTGAATAATATGAAACGAATAGGTATTTTAACGAGTGGTGGAGATGCACCAGGAATGAATGCAGTCATTCGTTCCGTAACAAGAAGTGCAATATATGAAGGCCTCGATGTAGTAGGAATACAGCGAGGCTTTTTGGGCGTTTTAGAAGAAGACTTTATCCCCTTAACAAGACGTAGTGTGGGGAATATTGTAAACAAAGGTGGAACAATCTTAAAATCGTCGCGCTGTCTTGAGTTTAAAGAAAGTGAGCATCAACAAAGAGGTTATGACAATTTGCGTCATCATGGTATTGATGCCTTAGTCGTTGTTGGTGGTGATGGTTCTATGTGTGGTGCCAAAGTATTGTCTAACCTAGGATTGCCTACGGTGACAATTCCTGGCACTATAGATAAAGATATGAATGGTACCGATTATACAATTGGTTTTGATACAGCTCTTAACACCATCATTGATGGTGTGAGCAAAATTCGTGACACTTCTACGGCTCATGATCGTGTAGCCATTGTAGAAGTAATGGGACGGCATGCTGGTCACATTGCAGTGTATGCGGGTGTAGCGTGCGGTGCAGAGGTTGTGTTGACTCCTGAAGTACCCATGACGTTAGAAGAAGTGAAAGACTCTCTAGAAAATACGACTCGTAATGGTAAAAAGAACAGTATTATTATCGTTGCGGAAGGTGCCTACAGCGCCTTTGAAGTGGCTCAATATATTAAAGCACATACGTCCTATGCACCATCTGTTACGGTGTTAGGTTATTTGCAACGAGGCGGGTCACCGTCTGCGTATGATGCTCTAATGGCTGCTCGTCTAGGAGAGGCAGGAGTTCGTGCTTTATTAGAGGGGTGTACACATCATTTGATAGGAGTTCATTGTAATCATATTGATGCTATAGCGTATGAGGAAGCCCAAACATGTGAGTATCCTTTAGATACATCTTTATATCAATTAATACGTGTGTTAGGACAATAATTTCATAGTTGTTTCACCATTGTATTGTATAAGATAAAGAAAACTAACCTTAGTTTTCTTTTCTTTTTATCCTCTGTATATGACATATTTTGTTTTATATTATAGTTGGGGGCTACTCATGTAAGTAAGTTATTGTCAGGTGTAAACTAGTTTATGGAGATGAAAGTCTATACTACATGTTGGAGCATACTCCTATTAGAGTAAGAAAACACTATGTTGATGATATTCTATTTACAATCGATGGATGAAAGGAGATATTTCATGTGGAAAAATAAAAAATTATGGATTGCTATCGTAGCTATTTTGGTGGTAGCTATTGGTGGATGGCAATGGTATAGTAGTAGCCAATCGAAAGAGGCTCCTACCTATACAACGGGGAAAGTAGGAAAAGGTAGTATTTCATCTACCATAAGTGCCACAGGAACGATTAATCCTGTTCGTTATGTAGATGTGTCTACGAATGTTCCTGGTAAATTAGAAGCTGTTTTAGTAAAAGCGAATCAACATGTGACAGCAGGACAAGTGATCGCTACCATTGATTCTCGTCAACTACAGGCTTCCGTAGATAATGCAAGAGCTACATTGAATCAAACAGCCACAGATTTGGATCGCTATCGTACGTTAGTATCACAAGGTGCTATTTCACAGCAAACTTACGACAATGCCTTAGCAGCGTATGAAAAAGCAAGAGCTACCTACGACCAAGTGGCAGCTAACTTGACCGATAGTACGATTACAGCACCTATGGATGGCACGATTATTGGAGAACCTTTAAAAGCAGGTCAAACCATTGCTACTGGTATTTCTACACAAATGATCATTGCTACCATTGCAGATTTATCCGATTTAGAAATCTATTTAACAGTTGATGAAACAGATATTGGGAATGTAAAAGAAGGTGCCAAAGTAGATTTTACAGTCGATGCGCATCCTGGCCAGACTTTCACAGGTACTGTGAAAAGTATTTCCTTAGGCACAAAAGGTAGTATGGGAACAACCAGCTCGTCCGTGGTGTACTATACAGTGCGTGTAGCAATTCCAGCAAGTGATGTAAGTCATTTCTTCCCATCTATGACAGCGCGTGCTACGATTCATGGCGAAGAACGACAAAATGTGTTGGTAGTACCATTGGCAGCAGTGCGTTCTGACAAAGTGGGAGAATTTGTGTATGTTATTAAAGATGGAAAACCTGTTCGAACCAGTGTAAAAACAGGTATGACAGGGGACTCTACAATTGAAATCATATCTGGTGTAGAAGAAGGCGATGAAATCATTATCAGTGGTGATGTCAATGCGACGAAAAAACAACAACAGAGGGGGCCATTCTAATGGAAACTCCTAAAAAAGCGGTCATTACCTTAGAGGGGATTACAAAAACCTATGTGAATGGAAAGTTGACGGTACCCGTATTACATGGTATTGATTTATCCATTTATGAAGGGGAGTTTACTTCTATCATGGGACCGTCTGGTTCTGGTAAATCTACGTTTATGAATATCTTAGGGTGTTTGGATAGACCTACTAGTGGTTCCTATCGATTAGATGGAGAAGAAGTAGCTCACCTTGGTGACGATGAATTGGCCTATGTGCGGAACAAACGAATTGGGTTTGTGTTCCAAAGTTTTAATTTATTGCCGAAGTTAACAGCCTTAGATAATGTAGCATTACCTATGGTCTATGCAGGCGTATCCAAAGCAGAACGTACGGCTAGGGCGAGTCAATTATTGACAGAGTTAGGGCTGGGTACTCGGTTGGATCATATGCCAGCAGAACTATCTGGGGGGCAACGACAACGGGTAGCCATTGCAAGGGCATTGGCCAATGACCCAGCTATCATCATGGCCGATGAACCTACTGGTAACCTCGATTCAAAAGCGAGTTTAGATGTGATGCATATCTTCACAGAATTATATCAAGAAGGGCGCACTATCATTTTAGTTACTCATGAGCCAGATATTGCTGAATATGCAGGTCGTAATGTGGTTTTAAAAGATGGACTGATTGTAGAAGATAGAATAAATCCCCACATGAAAGGATTGCAGCTGGGAGGTGAAAGCCATGTATAAAGAAGGTTTTTTAATGGCTTGGTCATCTTTAGTA
>UQVF01000018.1 GCA_900544365.1 uncultured Veillonella sp.
CGGAGTTTCCTCCGCCAGCAGTAAAGGCATCATGACCATATTGATCATATTGTGCTTTTTTCGTGTCATCAGACAAGACCTCGTAGGCTTCATTCACTTCTTTAAAGTTCTTTTCTGCCTCTTCTGGATTGTCACGATTTACGTCTGGATGATATTGACGTGCTTTCTTACGAAAGGCTTTCTTAATTTCATCTTGGGATGCATTTTTGTTGACGCCAAGGACGTCATAATAATCACGAGCCATTACCTATGTCCCTTCTTATTATTTTTTGTCTTCGTCAACTACAGTGTAGTCAGCGTCTACTACATTATCGTCTTGTTTCGGAGCTTCTTGTCCACCTTGTTCGCCTTGAGCTTGCGCTTGTTCGTACATTTTAGAGGACAATTCGTATAAAGGAGCTGTCAATGCTTCGCTATCAGCTTTGATTTTTTCAATATCGCCAGACTCAATAGATGCTTTTAATGTTTCTGTCGCTTTTTTAACAGCTTCTAATTGCGATGCATCAGCTTTACCTTCAAAGTCTTTCACTGCTTTTTCAGCTTGGTATACCAAGTTATCAGCATTGTTTTTCACTTCTACTTCTTCTTTTTTCGCTTTATCTTCAGCTGCATGTGTTTCAGCTTCTTTTACCATGCGGTCGATTTCTTCATCGCTCAAACCGGAAGAAGATGTAATTGTAATTGCTTGCTCTTTACCAGTACCAAGATCTTTTGCTTTTACATTTACAATACCATTTGCATCGATATTGAAAGTAACTTCGATTTTAGGTACTCCACGAGGAGCTGCTGGGATGCCGGACAATTCGAAACGGCCCAATGTTTTGTTAGCTGAAGCCATGTCGCGTTCCCCTTGCAATACATGGATATCAACGGAAGGTTGGTTATCTGCTGCTGTGGAGAATACTTGAGATTTAGACGTAGGGATTGTTGTGTTGCGGTCGATAATGCGAGTGAAGATACCACCCATAGTTTCGATACCTAAAGACAATGGAGTTACGTCAAGTAACAATACGTCTTTTACTTCCCCTACTAATACACCACCTTGAATAGCAGCGCCGATAGCTACACATTCATCAGGGTTAATGTTTTTAGTTGGCTCTTTACCTAATTCGCGTTTAATAGCTTCTTGTACTGCCGGAATACGAGTGGAACCACCAACTAATAATACTTTATCGATATCGGATGCAGACAAACCAGCATCTTTCATTGCTTTACGAGTAGGCTCGATAGTTGCTTCTACAAGGTCACGAGTCAATTCATCGAATTTAGCACGAGTTAATGTTACGTCTAAATGTTTAGGACCTGTTGCATCAGCTGTGATGAATGGCAAGTTGATTTGTGTACTTGCAACGCCAGACAACTCAATTTTTGCTTTTTCAGCAGCTTCTTTTAAACGTTGGTCAGCTAATTTATCATTGGATAAATCGATACCAGTTTCTTTTTTGAATTCGCTGATTAAGTAATCCATAATGCGTTGGTCAAAGTCGTCACCACCTAAATGGTTGTTACCAGATGTTGCCAATACTTCGAACACGCCTTCCCCTAATTCAAGGATGGATACATCGAATGTACCACCGCCAAGGTCGAATACAAGGATTTTACCGTCTTCACCTTTATCTACACCGTATGCTAAGGCAGCTGCTGTAGGTTCGTTGATGATACGTAATACTTCTAAGCCTGCTACTGTACCAGCGTCTTTTGTAGCTTGACGTTGAGAGTCAGTGAAGTAAGCAGGAACAGTGATAACTGCTTGTTTTACAGGTTCGCCCAAATGAGCTTCTGCATCAGCTTTAATTTTTTGTAGAATCATAGCGGAGATTTCTTGTGGTGTATAGGATTTACCTTCTACATTCACTTTATAATCTGTACCCATATGACGTTTAATAGAAATGATTGTGTTTTCAGGATTGGAAACCGCTTGACGTTTAGCCAATTGACCTACTAAACGTTCGCCATTTTTTGCAAAACCTACTACGGAAGGAGTTGTTCTAGCTCCCTCTTGGTTTGTAATAACAGTTGGTTCGCCGCCTTCCATCACTGCGAAACAAGAATTTGTAGTACCTAAGTCAATACCAATTACTTTTGCCATTTAACATGACCTCCTAATACTTCTTCTAATATATTAATTAAATTGATTTATACATTATCCATTATGAACAACTTTCACCATCGCTGGACGTACCACACGGCCTTCTACTGTATAGCCTGTTTGTAGAACTTCACATACTGTGTCATCCTCCATATCTTCCGCTGGCACACGCATGATAGCTTGGTGGTAATTTGGATCAAATGGTTGACCCACAGCCTCGATGACTGCTAATCCTTGTTTGGAAAGGCTCGCCATCAAGCTTTGGTGAATCATTACAAATCCATCCATGAAAGCCTTCATTTCCGGTGTTTCCGGTGCTGAAAGTGCTCTTTCAAAGTTATCTAACACAGGGAGTAAATCTTCGATGACATGAGATTTAACAAAGACCCCTAGTTGTTCTTTTTCTTGGTTCGTACGACGTCTGAAGTTTTCAAAATCTGCTTGCAAACGCATGTATCGTTGCTCCCATTCTTTTGTAGGATCTACTGCTTCAGGAGCTTCTTCTTCCAAAACTTCCACTTCAGGAGTGACCGTTTCTTCTTGTTTATTTTCTTCCATACTTCACCTCTTTACAATCTTTATCGTTTTCCTTGTAACTCTTCCATACACTTATTAATATAAGCCAGAATACCCATAATACGTCCATATTCCATTCGTGTAGGTCCTACGATTGCGAGGGTGCCTACTTGATGCGGAACATTGAAACTTGCTTGGATAACACTGATATCTTTTACCAGTTCGTTGGAGTGACCTATTTTTACATCGATAGGGCTACTAGAGTTTGGTGTTAATAATTGGGTTAACTCATCTTGTTGTTCTAGTAAAGCTAAGAGTGGTTGGGCCCGTTTAATATCGTTAAACTCTGGCTGTTCTAATAGAGATGTAGTTCCTATTGTATAGAATAATTTGCGCTTAGCAATGGCTCGATATAATGTGTCGCAGAACATGACATACGTTGTATCTTGTAAGTCTAAAGTCACCCGCATTTTGTCTAAGTTTTCTTGCGTAATATCCTGGATGGATACATCGTGAAGCAAACTATTAAAACGATGCGCATGCATAGCTAATTCTTCTGTATTAATAGGCTCTGTAAAATAGATTGGTTCATTATCCAAAGCACCTGTATTCGTTACCACCACCATGACCGCTCTATGTTCATCAATAGGAAGCACATGAATATAGGTTATGGTAGATGAATCATGGGCGGGAGCTAAAAACATACTCACATTATGACTGATTCTAGAAATTAGCTTTGCTATCTCTACGAAGAAATCATCTAGTTCTTGTTGATGAGCCTGCCATAACTCTCGAATCACAGGAATATCTTCAGCTGCATCATCTTCAAATCCTTGTAAGGTATCTACATAATATTGATAACCTTTAGCGGAAGGAATACGACCTGCTGATGTATGAGGTTGTTCAAGAAAGCCAAGATCCTCTAAATCAGCCATTTCATTTCGCACCGTCGCAGGACTGATACCTAAATCATAATTCTTTGCGATCGTACGAGAACCAACTGGTTCGGCTGTTTTAATGTAATCTTGAATGATAGCGCGCAGAATGCGCTCTTTCCTTTCATCCATAGTATCACCTCGTTATTATTAGCACTCACTAAGGTTGAGTGCTAACTACAAGATATATAGTATCACATTTACGACATATGTCAAGTGAAAAAATGGTGAAAGTTCAGTAAATACGGTATTAGTCAAAAAAACAAACTTTTTGATTGGATGCTGTGATTTTAGCAAAAGGAAGAGCACGGCACATTCCTCCACAAACTGATCCTACGGTAGGTTTGCTTCGGAACATGCCGTGCTCTTCTGGGGTTGTCATCAATTAGACTATAAGTTTAACATATCTCACCAACACATCCACTCGGGGTGGCGTTTGGGTGGAATGATGTTTACCTTTTAAATTGTATCGTCGTTAAAATGATAGTATAATGATATTAAGATGATAAAGATATAACAATTGAGATATTAAGCATAGGAAACTAACGGTTCTTAGCTTAGTATGGTTTTAGTTTAATGATTTCTGTAAAGGAAAGGTAGTATATGAAATTTATTGTATTACAACGTGATGATATCGAAAATTTTATACATATTGAGCATCCACAGGTTCATGATTTAATAAACGAAGCACAACATAACGAATTAGCACATATACTGAACTATGAAAAATACGGTGATAAATTACAGTTCATCAAAAAAAGTAGTACACTGCTACCTAAAGGCCTACGACTGCTGTATATTCCACCATTGGAAGAACTCGGTATTACCACTGGCGAAACATCAATTACACTTGAGTGGACTGGATTAGAAGAAGATACATTATACCTTATCAAAGACGATGTTCCATTAAAACTAAGAATCACCAATCCCAAAGCGGGAGTATATTATAAAACTCTTTAGTGATTAATTAAAATTGACTTTTATTTCTTCGTTTACTATACTTAATGTAAGATTAGTGCAACAATCCCTACGGGGACCTATGCGAAAAATAACCTCCTCTATTATCTAGAGGGGGTTATTTTTTACAGTCATTACTGACAACTTAGTCACAAGTCCAGAGGAACACCATTAAATGTAGCAGATCTTGTGGCCCTCATTATTACCTAAATTACACAAACGCAAGAAACGAGCAACATGTTCCGGAGGAAACCTAACCACTGTATCAGTTTCCGGAGGAATATGTTGCTCGTTTCCTTTTGCCATATTTAAACACTAGCCACAAGATTGCATAGCAGAACAAGTGACGACCCTAACCACTGTATCAGTTTGCGGAGGAATATGTCGTGCTCTTCCCTTTGCTTAGTTAACCAAAAGCCAAAAGATTGCATAGCATCACAAGTGACGTTTTACTGGAATGGATTCCCCAATCGCTGTAACACATGCTCGAATTTCTCTTTTGGTTTTGCATTGGTGCTATACCATTCTAAAAGCTCCGAGATTTTCTGTTCTGCTTCTTCCGGGGATAATCCTTCTAGCAAGGTAATTGCTTTTCGAGGTAAGGCACCGCTTGTGCCACCTGCTACTAAGGTAAAGCCATTTGGTTTTCCTACTAGGCCGATATCTTTAATCATGGATTCAGCACAGCATCGTGGGCAACCGCTGATGCCGATGCGGATTTTATTCGGCATATCTTTGCCGTAGTGTTTTTGGTCTACCATGGTCGCCATCGGAATGGTTTCCATAAAGGCATGGCTACATCCATCTGTACCTCGGCATGCCACGATGGAGTTCACCGATTTATGTTGTACTTGCACCACTCCATCTGGTAAGTGTTCCAAGATGGATTCTTTTTGTTCTTTTGTAATGTCATAAATTTGAATGCCTGTAGGAACGATACGGAACTTTCCATTATGTTCTTTCGCTAGGCTAAAAATTGCCTCCATTTGTTCGTAGGTAAACTCACTAAATAAGGCGTGTAAAATAACTGCTGTTTTCATAAAACTCTCCTAAATTAACTGTATGGGCGTACATTCCTACTTAGGACGTAAGGAACTGACTAAACACATAGTTGCCGTGCTTGGCCCCTTCCTTAGTGAGACGATATGCATCATCTTCATAAACAAGCAATTGTTTACGCATTAGGTCTGCAATGACAGATCCATATATATTGTGAAAGTCTAAATTAAATCGACTTTCAAACAAACTAGGTACTAAACCCCACTTCGTGCGCAACGCAAGAAAGCAAAAATCTTCATAGTCACGAGTGCTCGTGATGATTTCTTCCTCAATGCATGGACTTTCACCCATTTCAATCTTATGGATGTAAGGCACCACGTAAGGGGTATTCTGAAAGCGCCGATTCCCCACAAAGGAATGGGCACCGGCACCAAAGCCGATGTAATCAGCGCCATGCCAATATTTGATATTATGACGACTGAAAGCCCCATCTTTACCAAAACTAGCAATTTCATATCTATCGAACATCTGTTTTTCTAAGCCTTCTATAAGGTAGTCGTACATCTGTTCGCATATTTCTTCTGACGGTAATGTGATCGAATGGTCCATCACTTGGCGATACAATAAGGTGCTAGGTTCTACTTGCAGGCCATAAATAGAGATATGATTAATCGGTAAAGATTGAATGACATCAAGATTATAAGAAATATCTTCCAATGTTTGCTGTGGTAATCCATAGATTTGATCAATGCTTATATTACGAAACCCTACCTCATAAGCATCTAGGACAGCTTGCTGTGCCATCTTGGCAGTATGGGTTCGGTGCAACACACGCAAATGGTCATCACGAAACGTTTGCACACCAAAGCTGATGCGGTTGATGCCTAAATCATACAAGTGTCGTAAGTATTGTGTGTCTACTTCACCTGGATTTGCCTCAATGGTAATTTCTACATCCCTGTTAATCGTATAATTTTTGTACACCGTTTCTAAGATACGACTCAATTCCTTAATGGACAACACCGTCGGTGTACCACCACCAAAGTAAATCGTATCAAAGGAATCTGTACCTAACAAAGATGTAGCAGACTCTACTTCTTGTCGCAACGCATAGGCGTACACATCGAAATAATCTTCTAATCCTTGGTAGGACGGAAAATCACAATAGGTACACTTCTGTCGGCAAAAAGGGATGTGAATGTACATCCCCCGTTCGCCTACAGGAATACGAGTCGTATTCATTAGTTTTCTACTTTCAAAATCGCCATGAATGCCTCTTGTGGAATCTCTACAGACCCTACAGCTTTCATACGTTTTTTACCTTCTTTTTGTTTTTCTAGCAATTTACGTTTACGGGAAATATCACCACCGTAACATTTTGCCAATACGTCTTTACGCCATGCTTTTACCGTTTCACGAGCTACAATTTTTGTACCTACTGCCGCTTGAATTGGAATTTCAAAGTTTTGACGAGGAATCAATTCTTTCAGTTTCTCAGCTAGAGCACGGCCACGCAATTGAGCGCGATCTTTATGGACGATAATACTCAAGGCATCTACAGGATCCCCATTCAACAAGATATCCATTTTCACCATTGGAGATTGTTGGTAGCCAATCAATTCATAGTCCAAGGATGCGTAGCCTTTCGTAGCAGATTTCAATTTATCGAAATAATCGTAAATGATTTCCCCTAGTGGCAAGTGGTACACGATGGATACACGACTTTCATCAATGTATTCCATGCTGATGTATTCCCCACGTTTGTCCTGTGAAAGTTCCATAATGGCCCCTACATAATCTTTAGGTACGATGGTTGTGGCCTTTACATATGGTTCTTCTACATAATCGATTTCCGTTGGAGGCGGTAATTTTGCTGGGTTATCTACTTCGATGACTTCTCCATTTGTTTTGTATACCTTATAGCTTACGCTTGGCGCTGTCGTAATCAAGGATAGATTATACTCCCGTTCCAAACGCTCTTGGATAACGTCCATGTGTAATAGTCCAAGGAAACCGCAACGGAAGCCAAAACCTAGTGCCAAAGATGTTTCTGCTTCGTATTCTAAGGCAGCATCGTTTAGGTTTAGTTTTTCTAAGGCATCTCGCAAGTTTTCATAATCCTTAGAATCTGTTGGGTAAAGACCACAATACACCATGGAAACAGCTTTACGATACCCTGGTAATGGTTCTTCTGCTGGATTATCTGCTTTTGTGATCGTATCCCCTACACGGCAATCACGAACGTTTTTAATACTTGCTGCCACACAGCCTACAGAGCCACATGGTAATTCTTGGACTGGCAACAGATGCGGTGTAAATACGCCTAATTCAGTGACCTCAAAATCCTTGGAACTGTGCATCATACGGATGGTATCTTTTACTTTCAAAGACCCTTCTTGCACACGTACGTAAGCAATGGCACCTTTATAGGAGTCAAAACGAGAGTCAAAAATTAATGCTCTAGCCGGTTTGTCAGAATGATCTGGTGGCGCAGGAATTTTCTCTACAATCGCCTCTAAGATATCCTGAATACCAATACCAGACTTGGCACTGGACAAAATAGCGTCAGATGCATCTAAACCGATAACATCTTCGATTTCGCGTTTGACACGTTCAGGATCTGCACTTGGTAAGTCAATTTTATTGATGACCGGAATGATTTCCAAATCATGCTCCAATGCTAAGTAGACATTGGCCAAAGTTTGCGCCTCTACACCTTGTGCAGCATCGACCACCAACAGGGCCCCTTCACATGCTGCCAAGGAACGGGATACTTCATAGCTGAAGTCCACGTGACCTGGTGTGTCGATTAAATTTAATGTGTATTCTTGTCCATCTTTTGCGGTGTGCAATAAACGAACGGATTGGGCTTTAATCGTAATGCCCCGTTCCCGCTCTAGGTCCATAGAGTCCAATACTTGGGCTTGCATTTCTCGTTTCGTCAAAGAGCCAGTTTCTTCAATGAGACGATCTGCTAAGGTAGACTTACCATGGTCAATATGAGCAATGATACAGAAATTACGAATATGTGATGTACTCATGACTTCCCTTTCTAACAAACAATATCTATTACACCACCACCAAGAACTCGACTTCCTTCGTAGAATACAACGGATTGTCCCGGTGTAATGGCGCGTTGTGGTTCTTTAAATTCAACTTTCATAGTACCGTCCTCTGTGAAAGTAACAGTACATGGTGATGGTTTCGCGGCATACCGAATTTTACCTTCCGCTTGCAATGTTGTGGGTACAACTCCGTCTAGGAAGTTATAGTTTTTACACAGCATCGTGCGAGAAAATAAACTTTCATTAGGACCTACGATAACCTCATTCGTTTCGCCATCTAATTTCACAACATACAGAGGGTATGCATAGGCAATGCCCAAACCCTTACGTTGTCCAATTGTATAATTGTATAATCCATTATGCGTACCTAATACTTCCCCATTCTCATGGACAATGCGCCCTGATTTAGGTTTCGTTTTCGATGTTTTTTCAATGAATCCTTGGTAATTATGATTCGGCAAGAAACAGATATCTAAGCTATCTGGTTTATCCCATACAGGCAACTCTTTTTCATGAGCCATCTCACGAGTTTTCGTTTTTGGTTGATGCCCTAGAGGGAACACAAGATGTTTTAGAATATCTTGTGTCAGCGTGTATAGTACATAACTTTGATCCTTTGTTGGATCTTCCCCTTTATGTAACTCGTAACGCTGTGCTGCTTCATTGTACATAACCTGTGCATAGTGACCTGTCACCATGTGGGTAGCCCCTAAGGATAGGGCACGTTGTAATAGCAAATCGAATTTAATATTGCGATTACAGAACACGCACGGATTCGGTGTACGACCGTTGGAGTATTCCTTGATGAAATAATCTACCACATTGTCTTTAAAAATGTCTTTCGCATCCACCACATGATGTTCAATACCAAGAAAATCACACATCTTCTTTGCATCAATAACAGCTTGAGGAATCTCATCTTCCTCTGTGTCGCTGACCCATAAACGTAAGGTAATACCAAATACATTATACCCTTGTTCTAATAACATTGAAGCGGTTAAAGAACTATCTACGCCACCGCTCATAGCTACTGCATATACTTTGTCCATATTATCTCCTACCATCAAATTGATACATCAAAACAGATTGAAAGTCTGAAGATGTATAATTGAACAAAAAATTATACTTATACATATCACTATATTATACCGCATTCTATGGGATTGTGACAATATTTTAAAGAAATAATAAGTCAAAGCGCTTATTGTTACTAATAGAAAAACCACCTACCTAAGTAAGTGGTTTTCATACTTCTCGGTGGGTGTCGCTTACCCCACATCTCAATCCTATTTCTAGTTGTGTAGAGGCCACAAATTTTCTACCTCGAGAAGTTCTTATAGCTATTCTATCAAAATATTAGTAACTGGTAAAGCACTATGCCAAAGTTTAAAGGTCAATATTATGTTTTTCCGCGTACCTTAAAGTTTTATAATATTTATTGTATGATTTAATCGCTTCTTTAGGTGCCTTGCCAGTCAGCTTATAATTTAGATGCCCTCTTTCATCTCTGTATTCTATATACCATTCTTCGTTTTCTAAAAAATAAGGCATTTCCATCATAGTATCATCTCTCCATTTTTAAATTCGTCATTTCCTTCATTCTTCTCTATCTTTGACATGTCTATCTAACCTAGTTTCTTTTAAAATGTTCACGGATTAAAGCATCATTTAAACTACGGAGCCCTTGAGCCATCTTTTTTCCATCTTTATATAAATCACCGGAATCTTCTAAAAAACTATAATATGATGATTCTCTCGACTTAGTTTCATTAAGTAATTCCACAAATGTAGCAATATCAGTATCATCCAATGCACCAAAATGGTGTTCTAATATCAGATTACTACCATATTCTTGTCGCAATTCATCAATACTAGAATAATAAGGACCTCTGGCATCCATGCTTGGTATATAATTACTTTCATACTTTGGATTTAAAATCTTGATGATATGAACGCCCATTCCTAATTTCACCTTTGTATATCCAGATAGACCATACACATATAAAGTATCGTTTTTCACAACATATGTAAACATCTCATTTTCTATCGTCCTTTGATTAAAATAATCTCTTAACTCAAAGACAAAGGTTATTTCATATCGAAAAAATGTTTTTGTATCCAGATACCGATGAATATTAACATATAGATATAGGGTTCCCACTATAGCCATTATAAGCAAGAAAAATAAATAAAATTTTCTTTTTTTATGCAGTGTCAATCCTAGACTCCTTTATATTAAAATTTTTCATATTCATTTTCTGGAACAATAGAGGCTATCTTTTCTTCAGGCAAGTTAGGACTCTTAATGCCTAGTTTTTCATAAGACCAAAGGTCAAAGAGTTCATTCTCATACGCTTGTTCTGCTAATACATCGTAACCAAAGTTATTCGAAATATGCATTTCTTCATCTAACATATAGGAGAACACCGTCCACGGTTCAAGATGACATGCAATAAATGTATTTCGCATGTAATTCGACCACAGCGCCATTTGTTCCATTGTAGCATCATAAGTCGCCTTAGAAACTACCTTACGGTCTACCATCTCCTCAAAAGTAAGATATTCACCGTCGACAATGATATACCCTAGTTGACGGCATACCGTTCCATCATTCTCTACATATAGGTATACTTGATGATATGTGCCTGGCAAGATAGAATACAAAATGTCGTAACTATTTTGAAGATATTGTGGAATCAAATCATGAATATCTTCCCCTGTAAATTCTATAGCTGGATCCACATTAACCACTTCTTCTCCCTCCTCTTGAATAAACTGAGACATATCTATGTGCATAGTCCCTGTGATACATCCCTCGTGCGGTGCTACTGCATGCGTATGTAGAGCTTCCCCTTCTGGTGAGAAATATCTCTCTTCCCAAGCGTTTATCAAAGCTAATTCATCAGTAAAATTATCTTCTGTCACATTGTCATATACATACGAGAGTTCGCCTGTAGAAATATTAAATATACAATCTAAGGAAGTATATCTTTTTTCTAAAATTCTATGCATATCATAAAACTCATTAAACCATTCCCAATAGGCAGCTGGCACTCTAAAATCCACTGTACCTTCAAATTTTGATTGTATATTTTTTTCTTTAATCCATGTATTATCCTCATACTCAACATAGATATTCAATTTTTTCTTATTACAGATTGTATCTAAATGAAAATACATTCTTTTACATTCCTTAGATATAAAGTCTCTTAAATAAAGAGGCTTTTTCTTAATTATATTATTCAAAATATCAACTAAATTAACTGATTTAATCCTATTTTTGAGTACTTTTTCTGGAATAATATTTTGTTTCTTTACTATACTAGCTGCTTCATCCCCCCATAAAACACGACATTTATATCCTATCTTTCTATACTGCCAGATTAATTCTGGCGTATCATGATATGTATAATCTAGAGGAACTTCATAATAATTAATTTGACTATTCCCGTCAACATCCACTTCTAACTCCACAATATCCAAAGGACAATTCTCCTTATCCTTTGGACTAATATAAGCACTATTAGCTATTTTCCCTAATCCTAGCCCTGAAATATCGTCACGGAGATAATTAGAGACTATAAATAAATCATTTCTAGTTATAAATGAATCATCATTATATATAACTATAAAGTCGCCAGAATATGATCCTAAATATAATTCAATATGAACTAGTATCTTTAACCAATTGCCAGGAATATACGTACTTCCTATTTCTCTAATAGCCTGTATTAAATTTTCTTCCATTAATAATTTATTTTCTTCTATAAACATTCTTAACCTCCATTAGAAATTTTTTTCTACTTTTTCTCTATCAATACTATAATTTATACTAAATTCTTTCGGTCTTTTATTTTCTCCATCATATACTATATCTATATCTATCTTTACCTCTTTATCCTTTTGTAACGCATTCTTCCATTGATTTTCCATAATCCTATAATCGCTTCTATTAACAATCTTATCCATAGCAACTAGATTATCTAATTCTCCAGAACCTCCAAAGATTCGAGCTATCAGATGCCCACTATGATCGCCCGGTAATCGGTCATCGCCACCTGCTTTTAATTGGTCTCCTTTATTTCTCCATTTCTCTTCATATACTCTTTAACTAAAGAATCATTTAAATCTCGGAGTCCTTGTATTACTTTTTTCCATCCTTGTAACCATAAGGGGATTTTTCTATAATCGATAAATATTCTTCAGCAATCTTCGTTTCCTTATACAACGAATAAAATGTATCTAGATCTTCATCATCTATATCTTCAAAATTTGTTAAAAGAGTAATATTGTCTAAATAGCCATATCTTAATTCCTCTATACTAGAATAAAATGAACCTCTTCCTTCCACATCTGCAATATAATTTTTTTCATATTCCATATTCAAGACTTTAATAATATGTATACCTAATCCTAATTTCGTCTTTGTATATCCTGATACTCCATAAGTATATAAATAATCATCTTTTACAGTGTAACCATATACCTTATTTTCTATAGTAAGATTGTTAAAATAGTCTCTTAATTCATAGAAATAATTTATCTCATACCGAAAAAGCGTTTTTGTATCCATATACCGATGAATATTGATATATAGATACAGTGGGCCTATTATAGCTATAATTATTAAAAGCCACACATATACTTTTCGCACTTTCATCACCTACTAATCATATATAGGACTCATCATGATCAACATTGTGACACAGACTAGATTCTGTAAAAATAAAACATTAATCTAATAGTTTGCAAAACATTCCCCACTTTTAAATATATATACATCATATCATACTGATACGTCAATTTAGAATAGATAACCCCTATATATACAAAACCCTTTCACTTTTATATGGCTATATACGTAAGAAAACCACCTACCTAAGTAAGTGGTTTCAAGATTTAATCTCTATGTTTTAATATCTCTTCCGCAGCACCTAAGATACCTAGCATGGAATGTTCAAATACAAGTCCGCCTTGCATGAAGATGGTGTACGGTGGTCGTACTGGTCCATCTGCGCTAAGTTCAATAGAAGATCCTTGTACGAAGGTACCCCCTGCCATGATGATTTTATCTTCGTAGCCAGGCATATCTCCTGGGATTGGATGCACATGTGCATCCACAGGGCTATAGGCTTGCATGCCACGGCAGAAGTATTCCATTTCTTCTGGTCCATGTAAGTTAATAGCTTGGATCAAGTCAAAACGAGGTGCATCGACTTTTGGGAATACTTCATATCCCAATAAGGTTCCCACTGCCGCTGTATAGACCGCTCCTTTCAAGGCTTGTAATACCACATGAGGTGCTAAGAATAATCCTTGGAAGAATAGGCGATACCCCGGTGCGTAGGATCCCATATGATCCCCCAAACCTGGAGCTGTTAATTGGTATCCCACTTGCTCTACTAATTCATCACGTCCTACTACGTAGCCACCAGTAGGAGCAATACCGCCACCAGCATTTTTAATGAGAGACCCTGCCATAATGTCTGCCCCCAGTTCTAGGGGCTCTCTAGTTTCTGTAAATTCACCGTAGCAATTATCGACAAAGGTTATGGTTTCAGGATTTACTTCTTTTACAGCTTTCACAATGATACCAATATCTTCCACAGATAAAGGTTCTCGTGTGCTATATCCTCTAGAGCGTTGGATAACCACCACACGAGTATCTTTAGTAACAGCTTTGCGAATGCCTTCTAAGTCGTAGGTGTTATTCATCAAAGGAACTTCTTTGTAGATGAATCCTTGCTCCGTTAACGATCCTGGTACATGACGAGAGGCACCGATAACGGATTGCATCGTATCATATGGTTGCCCTACGGCATAAACAAACTCTTTCCCTTTCGATCCATTGCACAAGATAGCTTGTAATGTGGTTGCTAATGCATGGGTACCGGATACGAAATGAGGACGCACGATAGCACGCTCTCCTTTGAATACGTGAGCGAACACTTCGTCCAACTTTTCACGGCCCACATCATTGTAACCATAGCCACTGGTTCCATTAAAATGATAATCTGAAAGCTGACACTCTTTAAATGCTTCCAGTACTTTTTTTGTATTATATAACGCCACAGGCTCAAATTTTTTGAACTCTTTTTCAGCTAACTCAAGAGCCTGTTGACGGATTTCTTCTACAGTCATTCTATTCCTTTCTATGTATAGCAAACTAGTTTTGATACATAATCCTCATAAGTTAACTATACCTATCTATGTCATATTTAAAAATCTTAAACTATATTATAGAAGTATAGGGAGCAATCAACGCTAGTTTACTCTAGTTATTTTATCTTTAAACTAGCTTGAACTAGCTCCATAGCTTCCTCATAAATGCTTTCTTCACTGCGATTTGGTGTAATATGAATCCACTGAGTATACGGCATCCGTTTATACCACGTAATTTGCCGCTTTGCAAATTGCCGCGTATGTTGTTGCACTAATTCGATGGCCCTTTCTTTCGAGTATGTTCCTTGAAAGTATGGGATTACCTCTTTATATCCAATGCCTTTGAAAGCCTGTGAATCTGGTTGTACACCAGCATCCAAGAGCTGTTCTACTTCTTCAAACAAACCATCTCGAACCATGTACTCTACTCGAAGGTTAATCCGCTCGTATAGCTCTTCTCTGGATCGTTCTAAGCCGATGACAGGTCCATGAAAGACTAAGCCTTCTTTTGATGGCATTAATAAGGCATGTCCTTCACCAGCTAATACGCACTCGATCGCACGGTATAGTCGATGTTTATCTTGAAATGGTAAGGTGAGTCCTTCTTTTTCAGCCAATTCATTGGCATAAGCTTGCAATCCCTCTAATCCAGAGGTATCAAAAATGTTATCTAATTTAAGGCGCAAACTTTCATTACGAGGGACATCTAAAAAATCATAGCCTTCTAGCAAGGATTGCACATACAGGCCTGTGCCACCAGATAAGATGGGAATCTTACCTTCCTTGTTAACAGCATCTATGACAGTATTAGCTTGTGCATTGAACTCCGCCACACTGTACGAGTCATTTGGCTCATGGGTATCGATGAAATAGTGAGGCACTCGGTTCAATTCTTCAAGGGTAGGTTTGGCAGTGCCAATGGTCAACCCTTTATAGATTTGGTACGCATCCCCAGATAGCACGGGAGATTGCAATGTTTCTGCCATACGCAATGTAAGGGCTGTTTTCCCTACTGCAGTGGGTCCCAAAATAGTGATTAACTGATTCATCTTACCTCCTTTCATAGATGCCATAAGCGATAGAACTATATTTACCACCCACCATCTCTATAGGTGGAATGTCTTTAAATAAACGACTGCCTTTGCGTTCTTTAATGACTAAGCGCTTCGATTTCTCCAAGGCCAGTTCTACTATCTCTGGAGTAATCTTCGATTCTAATAAATGACCACGCCACTGCAGAAATTGAGGACTTTCATAGACAGGATTTTCAAACATAGGGTCTACATAAATTACATCATATGAATTTGGTTTTAATTGCTCCAAATAGTCCTGATAATTGCAAATGACCAATTGAATACGGCGCAACGCTTCGGTTACCTTTACCTCTTTATGTTGAAAGTATCGAAATCCATAATTGGTGATATACCCTAAGATAGGATGTCCTTCAATGGCCGTATGACGTGTTAAGTGGGGACAACCGTAGCTGATAACTGCACTATCGGAGCCTAAGCCAGCGGTACAATCCAACACAGATGTGACCGTTTCATAACCAATAGCTCGTAGCAGATGGTCTGTATGTCCACGGTCAATTTCTAACAGGCGCAAATGAGCCATTGACAGATGAAATTGATGAGGCACTCCCTCTTTTGAAACAAAAGAAGGTCCTTCCTTTGTAATAATTAAAGCGCCAGCACAATGATAGGTAGTTAACAAGTTTTCCACAGACTGATGTTTTCGAGGTACATAGGGCATCTGCAAAAGTTGACTAACCTTCTTAGCCTGTTCAATGAGATATGCATTTGTCTTTGAACTTGTGCTGATGAGGTACATATTAACTCCGTAAAAATAATTTCCCTAATTCGTCTGGTGTAAATTTAATGATCGTAGGTCGTCCGTGAGGACACACATAGGGCTTTTCTGTGTTAAATAAATCCTGTAGTAAGGCATCAATTTGTACCAAGTTCAGATTATGCCCTGCTTTAATGGCGCCACGACAAGAGGCATATGCCAACATTTCATGACGTAATTGCGCTGCACTTGGACTTTGATGATCATGCATGTAGGAAAAAACGTATTGTAAAATTTCTGGAACTTTGCTTTCAATGATATCTACAGGATGTCCATCAATACGTAAGGAAGTAGGGCCTCCTTGGTCTACTTGGAATCCTAAGTCTAGCAAAGCATCCCTTTGCTCTTCCGCCAATGTTAATTCTTCTTCGCTAACATCCATGTGCATAGGCATTAATAATTCCTGCATAGGAATGGACTCGGAAGATTTGCATAGTTTGTCATACCGCACACGTTCGTGCGCCGCATGTTGGTCGATGATATATAAGTCATCGTCTTTTTTAGCCAAAATATAGCAAGAGGCTACTTGCCCCATAGGAAGTAATCCGTGATTGGCCACTGTTTTACTAGTATTAGTAGTATATGAATCACCACGATTAATATCATAGGAATCATCTACACCAATAGTTCTCTCCGTGTGAGAATTACCTGCTACTCCTTGTACTGCAGTTAGATCTCCAGATATCGATTCATTTCCAGTCTGGTTCATATACGGTTCTACAGAGCTTGGCACTAGGTTAGGCCGTGATTCACGGATGGCTCTGAACCGATCTTTATCTTCCTGTGTATAACTTTTTGGCACAAAGTTTTCATTCACATCCAGAGATTCATTAAAGTTACTTTGTTCGTACACAGTACGTTGTGGAGCTGTATACCCCTTTTGGCGAATCGTATCCATGAGAGCCTCTGTTTTTTCACGCATTACTGTAAACCCTTGAGAACGTCCAGTGAACACTTTATCGTAATCGATGGCTGTGGCAATGGTTTCTTCTTGATTGGTTGTCACGTGATGCGTAGGATGTTCTAAAGCTTGCAAAATACTGTTATATACAGCTTTAAAAACTGGTTTATCATCGGA
Organism: uncultured Veillonella sp.; assembly: GCA_900544365.1. GTDB lineage: Bacteria > Bacillota > Negativicutes > Veillonellales > Veillonellaceae > F0422. Next base: position 17,650 of record UQVF01000018.1, read on the forward strand.
GAATTTCACTTCGCTTTTCCGTGGATGCACATTGATATCCACTGTCCCAGGAGGTACGACAATTTGTAACACTACTAAAGGATAGCCACCTTTCGGCAATAGCGCATGGTATGCTGTATCAATTGCTTTGTAGATGGCTTTGTCGGAAATGACACGTTGGTTCACAATCGTCGTCTGCCATTGACGGCTACTTTTTAGCACCGTTGGCTTACTGACCACACCTTCCACATAAATGCCTTCTGCTTCATAGGCGATGGGAAATACGTCTTCACTGACTTTAAATCCGTATAGCGCAGCGATGGTATCCACCATCTTGTGATTCCCCGGTGTCATGATGGTAACTCGGGTATCCACAATGCATTTGAAAGCAATATGAGTATGGCTCAGTGCCAGTTTGCCAATCATATCTTGAATCTTGTTCGCTTCTGTACGAGTAGATTTTAAAAACTTTCTACGAGCTGGTGTGTTATAGAATAAATCTTTCACCTCAATGGTGGTCCCCACTGACGTACCACATGGGTCGCAGTCTACCATGTGACCACCTTCGATATAGATCCGAGTACCCATATCATCTGTTTCTTGTCGTGTACGCAAGGTAAACTTAGATACTGAGGCAATACTAGCAATGGCTTCACCACGGAACCCTAAGGAGGCAATGTCGTATAAATCGTCGGCACTGCGAATTTTACTAGTAGCATGGCGCAATACAGCTAGGCGTGCATCTACTTCAGACATACCGCACCCATTGTCGGTAATGCGCATGTATTCGATGCCACCTTCTGCAATTTCTACTTCAATAGAAGTGGCCCCTGCATCGATAGCATTTTCTACTAATTCTTTGATGACAGAGGCAGGGCGTTCTACCACTTCGCCTGCTGCAATCTGATTGATGGTCGTTTCATCTAGGACATGAATGGTTGGCATTACTTGCCACCTCCTTGTTTCGCTTCTTCTTGTAAACGATATAATTCACTGATGGCCTCGATGGGGGTCATACTCATAATGTCTAGTTTCAGCAACTGATCGAGGACAGGTTGCGTAAATAAATCACCGCTCCCAAATAAAGGTGCTGCTGTAACGCTTGGTTTTTCTTTTTTCTTAGGCACTGGATCCAATACTACTGTTCCATCTTCTAGGTGAGCTAAGATAGTATTCGCTCTATCTAGTACAGCTTTTGGTAATCCTGCCAATTTAGCTACATGGATACCATAACTGCGGTCCGCTCCACCTTTTACAATACGACGCAGGAATAGTACATCATTGCCTTTATCTTTCACAGCCACCGTGTAATTTTTCAGTTTACTATATTGCTCTTCTAATTCAATCAACTCGTGATAATGAGTAGCGAACAAACTTTTACAGTGAATGGTTTCACAAATATGTTCCACCACAGCACGAGCAATACTAAGCCCATCAAATGTAGACGTACCACGGCCAATTTCGTCAAGGATGACTAGACTGTTGCACGTGGCATGTTCTAGGATATAGGACACTTCTTTCATTTCCACCATGAAAGTACTTTGACCCGTAGAGATATCATCGCTGGCACCAACACGCGTAAAAATTCTGTCCACAGGCGCAATGGTCGCTTCTCTAGCGGGTATGAAAGAACCAATTTGAGCCATAATCATAAGCAGAGCTACCTGACGCATATACGTAGATTTACCCGCCATATTAGGACCTGTGATGAGGATAAACTCTTCTTCGGAATGGTTCAGCAGAACGTCATTAGGAATGAATAATTCCTGTTTCAGCAAGGTTTCAATCACAGGATGGCGACCATCTTTGATAGAAATGGAACCATTAGTCACGATAGTTGGGCATACATATTTGTTGGTAAAAGCCACTTCTCCTAAGCTCAAAATAACGTCTAATTGGGCAATGCCACGTGCCGTTTCTTGGATTTCTTTAATAGTTTCTTTCGCTGTAAGGCGCAAGTCTTGATACAAAGAATATTCCAATTTTTGAATCTGCTCTTTTGCATTGAGCATTTTAATTTCAAACTCTTTAAGCTCTGGAGTAATATATCGCTCCGCATTGGTTAAGGTTTGCTTACGAATGAAATAATCTGGTACAAGCCCCACTTGCCCTTGAGACACTTCAAAATAATATCCAAATACTTTATTGTATCCTGTTTTAAGGCGAATCCCAGTAGCTTGTTTCGCCTCTTCTTCTAAGCGATGTAGCCACTCTTGGCTATTGGTAGCCAAGGATCGTAATTCATCTAATTCTGCACTGTATCCATCACGGATGACATGACCATCTTTCAACGCCAACGACGGCTGATCCTCGATCGCACGTGTCAATAAGTCACATAAGTCATCATGAGTATGAATCATGCTATGACAATCTTGTAAAATATTGGAGGTACACTGTTGTAATACCTCTTGAATCATCGGCAATACCCGTAAAGATTCTCGTAAGGATGCAAAATCTCTAGGAGACACGCTGCCTGTTTCTACACGGCTTAGAATCCGTTCAAAATCATAGACTGAGGTCAATAAAGAACGGAGTTGACTGCGCATGGTCGGGTTGTCGATAGATTCACTTATCCCCATTTGACGGCGCACGATGCGATGAATATCCATTAAAGGATGTTCAATCCATTGTTTTAACATACGTGCACCCATAGGGGTCAATGTTTTATCCAGTACATCTAGAAGCGTTCCCTTTTTAGATCCATCTCGAACATTTCTTGTAATCTCTAAATGGCGCAAGCAAGATGTATCCAAGATCATCCGGTCTCCCACAGATAGTTGGTGCACATAATTGATGTGCGACGTATCTGTTTTAATGACGTCTTCTAAATACAGAATGACATAGCCTAAGGCTTCTAATACATCTTCTTCAAGCAGTCCGGCCTCAGAAAAATGTTCGCGACCTTTCAGACGAATACTGTCCATAGTATCTGTAGGCGCGAACGGAGACAAGGCTATGACAGACATTTGACGGGTTAAAAAATCTTGTATACTAGCAGGTAATTCACTACTACCAGCTAAGATAAGCTCTTTCGGCTGGTACATAGTGAACGCATCAAATAAAGAACTTTCACTAGAACTATCCATACGTTCCCAGATCACTTCACCAGTCGTGATATCTGTGAACAACACAATGCGCTGTCCCCCTGTTTCATAGGTCAAAGCTAGAAAGTTATTTTCTCCATCTTTTGTGCCATTTTCACTGAGTACTGTGCCCGGTGTGATTACACGAATGACATCACGTTTTACGATACCCTTTGCCTCTTTAGGATCTTCTACTTGTTCACAGATGGCTACCTTGTAACCTTTACCGATGAGCCTTTCAATATAGGATTCCGCAGAATGGAAGGGAACGCCACACATTGGAGCTTTATCTTCTTCACCGGCATTGCGACCTGTTAAGGTAATATTCAATTCTCTTGATGCGGTGATAGCGTCGTCGTAAAAAAGCTCGTAAAAGTCACCTAACCGAAAAAATAATAGTTCCTTTTCATAGCGAGCTTTAATACTAAAATACTGCTCCATCATAGGCGTTTGTTTTTTGCCCATCCTGCTAACTCCTTTCTATAATACAGTGCCGTATAATACCCAAGTTTGTCCTTTATCAATGCGTACATCAATAGTATCCCCAATGTTTAGATTCTCTTGTTTAGGGAATAGGACCATTTTATTGCCCGATGTACGTCCAAACCACATATTTTTATCAGTACGGCTAGGACCTTCTACGATAATATCGTACACCTTGCCTTCCATCGCTTGGTTAAGCTCTAAAGAAATTTCATTTTGCACATCCATCAAGGCTTGTAAACGAACGCGTTTCACTTCCTCTGGCACTTGCTCTTCAAATTCTGCTGCTGGCGTACCAGAACGTTTAGAATAAATGAAAGTAAACGCCATGTCATAACGTACATCTTTCAATAATTGCAATGTTTGTTGGAAATCTTCCTCTGTTTCTCCTGGGAAGCCCACGATAATATCTGTTGTGATCGTAACACCATCGATTTTTTCACGGCAATATTGTAATAAATCTTTATATTCTTCCACTGAATAATGACGATTCATGCGTTTTAAAATATTATCAGATCCAGACTGCACCGGTAGATGCAACTGTGTCACGATATTGGAAGAACGGCCTAAGGCATCTACCATGCCTTTCGTCATATCTTGGGGATGGCTTGTCATATAGCGAATGCGTTCGATACCTGGAATGCCATCTAAGGCATCTACTAAAGTACCAAAGTCTGTACCATCTTTAAAATCCAAACCATAAGAGTTTACGTTTTGTCCCAACAAAGTGATCTCTTTAAATCCTTTTTCACCCAGTTCACGCACATCTTTTACGATGGCTTCTACAGGTCGGCTAATTTCACGGCCCCGTACATGAGGTACGATACAATATGTACAGAACTTATTACAGCCGTTCATGATCGGTACCCACGCAAAGAATGTACCATTTGGTTTTGCCGCTAATTCAGGCAATACTGTATTATCCATCTCTACATTGACTTGACGTTTTTTCGTACGTTGTACTTCTTTGACCATTTCATTGATATGTTGAATATTATGGGTACCTAATACAATATCAATATGAGGGGCTCGCTTAAACATATCTGCTTGATTTTTCTGTGCCATACAACCAGTAATAGCAATGATCAAGTTTTTATTTTTCTCTTTCAAATGCTTTAACTCGCCGATGCGACCATAAATTTTATTTTCCGCCGTTTCACGAACGCAACAAGTATTTAAAATAATTAAATCCGCAGCAGTTACCTCTTCTGTAGGTACATACCCTACAGACTCCAATTGATGTGCCAATCGTTCTGAATCACTTTCGTTCATTTGGCAACCATATGTATAAATATAGTATGACTTCATATTACTCCTTATGCTTATATTTAACTTTTGATGGCTCAATGGTGCCACCTACCTTAATAGCAAGTCGTTCGATAGACATGCCTGTAATATATTCGATTTCTTGACGTATTGTTTTTTGCAAGGTATCCATGATTTCCTTGACCACGAATCCGAGCATAACTGTAACGTCAATTTGCAAGATTAACCCATTGGTGACTTCCTTGCTCTTTTTGATATCCATACTACGCACATCTGTCACACCTGGGGACTTTTCAATGCTATTCTTGATGAGTGCTTGAATCACTGCATCTTCAAAAACTAGTTTGCCGTAATAGCTGAAAGCTGGGCGTATGACAGATTTTTCCCATCCTTCATCTTGTTTCGTAGACAATCTAGTTCTACGCCAGAACGACTTAATAGGGTCAATTAAAAAGCCTTTAAAGTGAGGCTTTAATTCAACAGTTGGCACAGGAATGATATGTTTTCCCTCTTTTAATCTAGCATGCTGTGCTTTTTCGATATCCTTTGAACTAGCTACGTCTTCAATATGAATATAATAGGAAGGGCTAGGAATTCCCAAGGCTTTCGTAATTTTCCCAATCATATTTTCTGATGTACCCAATATCATAAGGCGTTCTGGTTGAATGTCATCCAGCGCTTTTCTCACGCTTTCCACCTGTTTTTTATCTTGAAAAATAGCACGACGAACCGCTTTGATACGATTTTCCTCTTTTTTTGCAGAAAATCCACCCACAATGCGATTATTATGAATTAAAATACCGTCATCAATAATACAAGATGCGTGGTGTTCATGGGCCACCACCAATGCTCTATGACTTTTACCTGTTCCGCTAGGGCCAATAAATGCGATTACATCCATACTACACCTCTATGCGCCTTGTAAGGCTTTCATAAACTTAGCTACCCACTCACTTTGTATTTCATATTCTCCAAGACCGATACTTTCAGGGAACCGATCTTGTATTCCGTGAAAGTCCGACCCACCGGAGATTAACAAGCCCTTATCAGTGGCAAATTGATGGTATTTAGCACTATCCTCAGCAGAGTGGCTAGAGTGATAGACCTCTACGCCATCAAAAGGAAATGTTAGTAATTCATGTACATAGGTATCATTTTCCACCAATTTAGGATGCGCTAACACAGCAATACCACCGGCACGATGAATCAAATCGATAGCCTGTTGTGGGGCATACTTTTCCTTTGGCACAAAGCAGGGGCCATTAGGGTTTAACATAGTATCAAAAGCTTCCCCTACGGTTTTCACATAGCCGTGAGCAATGAGCAATTGCGCAATATGAGGGCGCCCAAAGGACACAGCATCAGTAAAGGTATTCACCAATTCCTCATAGGAAATGTCATAGCCCGCCTCGGCACATTTATCCACCATTTTATGGATTCTAGAACGACGCACTTCTTTAAAGTGAGAAATATAGTCCTGTAGTTCCGGATGGTCTAAGGAAAATTGATATCCCAATACGTGCACTTCTTTTTCATGATAATAGGTGCTAAACTCACAACCATGATAGATTTGAATCCCTGTTCTATCCTCATTTATTAATTGCGCGTAGGCACCAACTTCATCATGATCCGTAATAGACATCGCTTGTATTTGTTTTTCTTTTGCTAATGCCACTAAATCTCTTGGCATATACGTACCGTCTGATACATTCGTATGCATGTGGAAATCGACTAACATAGACCCTCCTTTCCTAACGGTTTTGTTCTTTCATACGGCGTTGAATATCTCGTTTTGCATCTCGCTCCGCCATATCTTGTCGTTTATCGTAATTTTTCTTACCTGTCACAAGACCAATGGTAACCTTTACATACCCATGACTATAGTGAAAGTTCAATGGAATCAAGGAATACCCTTTTTCTTTCACTTGTCCTAAGAGTTTATGAATTTCTCGTTTATGCATGAGCAATTTACGAGTCCGCTCCGGCTCGTGATTGAACTGATTACCCTGTTCATACTTGCTAATATGCACTTGGTATAAGAAAAGTTCCCCATTTTCAATGCGACAAAAACTATCTTTTAAATTAATGCGCCCAGCCCGAATCGACTTCACTTCCGTTCCTGTAAGGGCAATCCCTGCCTCATAGGTTTCATGAATATGAAAGTCATGCCGAGCTTTGCGATTATCTACAATTAATGCATTGTTATCTTTCGCCATTACCGTTTCCTCTGTTTTTTCCTTTATTACGCTTACCTCTTTTATGTATCGTTTCATAAAAGGCTGTTTTCTTTTTTGTGTCTAACTTGCGTAACATTTGCTCTACCGCTTTCGTGGTACCTGTCGTTTCTATTATATCATGAGATTGGCTACTACGACGTTTTCGTTTCTCTTCTTTTTGCTTCCTATTGGATTTTTTACTTCCTTTTTTAGGTTTTGAAAGTGATCCTTCACGACTTTGACCTCTTCGTAAGTAGCCATCGATGTATTCCACTTCTCCAATGACAAAATCAATTTGACGAAGTTCCGTATCGGCTTTGATTAATGTTACCGTCACCGGTGTACCTAAGCGATATTCTTTACCACTTCTTCTACCATAAGCCATATAATGTGGTTCGTCAAAGACATAATGGTCATCATCCATCAAGTTGTATGGCACTAATCCATCCACCCCATTATCCAGTTCAATAAATAAACCAAAAGCAGTTATGGAACTTACATGACCTTCGAAACTTTCACCCACATATTGTGCCATATACTGCACCTTTTTCATATCGAGCGTTTCACGTTCTGCTTCTGTGGCAATTTGTTCACGCTCTGAACAATGACTGGCTCCATGTGTTAAATAGGCCTCATCAGCAATAGATGCCATACGTTTTGGCTTACCACTTAATAAATAGCGTAACAATCTATGCACCATCAAATCAGGGTAACGACGGATGGGCGATGTGAAATGGGTATATGTGTCAGATGCCAACCCAAAGTGCCCAATATGTTCCGAGCTGTATTTCGCTTGTTGCATGGAACGAAGTACCATAATCTGTACCACCGGTTCAATCTCTGTACCGCTGACGAATTGCAATAATTCCTCAATATGTTTAGGCTCAACCTTGCTTGGTAATTTTACAGGATATCCAGAATGATGTAGGACAGTAATAAGTTGCTCTAACTTAGTATCCTTTGGATCTTCATGGATACGATATATGGATGTATCCAAACGTTCACTAAGGAACGTTGCCACAGTTTCATTAGCCAACAACATGCATTGTTCAATTAATTTTTCTGCAATAGTTCTATCTTTTCGTACGATTCGTTGCGGTGTTCCCATACCATCTAAGAGAACTTTATATTCTGGGAATTCAAAACTAATGGACCCTGCTTGTTGACGCATCTTCATCAATTGGTATGCCAATGTCTCCAAAGTTCGTACCATCTCCATGAGGGGTACTAAATCATCCGGAATGATATTCTCTTCTAAGGCTAAGTAGATCTCCTTATAGCTACAACGGCGTGTAATATGAATGATGGATGGTTTAATAGTATAGCGTACCACCTTACCTTGAGGGCTCACTTCCATAATACAGGACATAGCATAACGCTCTTTCTTAGCTTGCAAGGAACAAATACCGTTTGATAACTCCACCGGCAACATCGGAATCACACGGTCCACCAAATACACGCTGGTGCCACGTCGATATGCCTCTTGGTCAATAATAGAGCCAGCTGGCACGTAGTGACTGACATCGGCAATATGAACCCCTAATTCAATATTGCCATTGTCCAATACTTTCGCATGCACAGCATCATCTAAATCCTTTGCATCTTCACCATCGATGGTAATCATTTCTTGATGCCGTAAATCTAGACGGTCTGTATCATCATTGATTGTGAAAAAAATCTTCCGGGCCTCTTCTTGCACATCTTTTGGAAACTCTTTTGACAAATTAAAGGTAGCCATCACTGACAAGACATCTAAATCTGGTGTAGAACTATCCCCTACAATTTCCACAATTTTGCCTTCTGCTTTGCGATGTTCCTCTGGCCAAGCTGTCAATTCTACCACTACGGTAGCACCACTTCGTGCATCCATAGTACATTCTAAAGGAATATATATATCCTCACCTAATCGTTCATTATGAGGTGTTACAAAGCCACTTTTGGGAAGTCGTTCAAATATGCCTACTACACGAGTTGTATTTCGAGTCACAATACGACGGATAATACCTTCTGCATTTCGTTCGCTGGTCCCTTTTCGTTTGATGATATATTCTACTTCATCATCATGCATAGCTGTGCCTGCACAACCATTGGGAATAAATACATCTGGCAAATTACCTTCCGAAGGTATAACAAATCCAAAGCCTTTTTTACTGGCTTTATAGATACCAATCAATTTCGCATCTTCTGTTTTTTGATAGGACCCATACTCACCGCCTTTAATACGGATGTATCCTTCTTCTTCCAATTCATGTAGGATAGAAAAATATATCTGTATATCTTCACCTTTATAACCCAAAATGAAAGGAACATCTTCTATATGATAGGATTCAGGCCATATATCTCTAAAAAATCCTAATATTTCTTCTCTCATAGTACCTCAGTATTTCTATAAAAAAAACCTACCATAGGGTAGGGTTTTTTATGTATTAATAAGAACTTAACACTAAATCTAAAGCTAGACTAACTAATACGAACAAGGTAGCAAGAATCACCGTACAACGAGATAAGAATCCATCTACGCCACGCTCTTTACCACCAAATACGGAATCTGCTGCACCGGAAACGGCACCTCCCATACCTGCGCTCTTACCAGTTTGTGCTACTACTACCACAATTAAAAGAATAGAAATAATAATTTCAACAACCATTAGAAAATCTCTCATGAATCTCTTCCTTTCTGTATTAACGGTTATGACTGAAGTAAACTTCCATTTTTTTCTTTACTCGTTGCAATGCATTATCGATGGATTTTACAGAACGGTGATGTTCTTCTGCCATTTCTTGATACGACTTGGCATCCATATATCCACGTAATACATCCCACTCTAGAGGACTAAGAACAGCCTCCATCACTTCCTTAATCAGAGCATATTGCTCTCTATTGATGACTACTTCTTGAGGATCTAGATTTTTTTCTGTCTCTAACACTTCTATAAGCGTTCGTTCTGAGTCATCATAGGCTGGCTTATTTAAAGAGATATACGAGTTCAAAGGGATGTGTTTTTGGCGGCTCGCCCCTTTAATAGCAGAAATGATTTGACGTGTAATACATAATTCAGCAAAGGCTTTAAAGCTAACCTCATGGTCTTGATTAAAATCGCGCGTTGCTTTATATAAACCAATCATACCTTCTTGTATAATATCTTCTTTATCAGCGCCCATTAAAAAATAGGACCTAGCTTTGGATCGAACAAAATTTTTATATCGTTGCACAATATAATCAGTAGCATAATGATTGTTCTCACGTTGATAGATAGTAACAATTTCTTCATCCGTTAATGAAGAAAAACGTTCAAACTCAGCTACTGTTTCTGTTTCATATGACATAGGATTCCTCCTGTAACTCTGTACTAGGAATGATATTTAATAGTATACACTATCTATATAAAAAAGTACATATTTACATTTGACTTTCACAAGAGATATCTATATAATTATAAGACAATAATATATGGGGACGTAAAGGTTTCGACAGGTATGGATGTATCTTAGAAAGCGAGCTGGTGTCTCACTTGACCATAAATCAGTGAACCTTAAATTAAACGCAGAAGAAAATTTTGCATTAGCTGCATAAGCTACGTCACACCTTCTCTCGCCCGTGGAGAGGGATGTGGCGTCAAACTACGGGCTAGCTAGTTCTATCCGCTCAATTAGAGTTAGTTAAATCTCATGAGCTAGGATAGCTTAGGTTGTTGGTGTCCAAACACTATCCAAAATTTAAAACATCAACTGCGCTCGGAGAGGTCTAGGGGGCAACATGTTTGGACAGGGGTTCGACTCCCCTCGTCTCCACCACAATACTAAATGAAATAACCGCTTATTCATAAGTGTTCGTAAGTGTTCACGAATACGATGAATAAGCGGTTTTTGTATATAGAAACGACTCATCAAGGAATCCTCAATGAGTCGTTTTATCTATTTCTATGCAATTAATTTTAGATAACTAAATACTATATCCATCTTTTAATAGACGAAGTAATCCTTGTACAGAGGTGTTGACTTCATCGATTTTTACTGTGCTTGTAGAACCATCTTTGCGCACACGCAATTCTACTTCACCAGATTCGATGGTATTTTTACTTACTGTAATACGAACAGGATAGCCAATCAGATCAGCATCTTTAAATTTAACGCCTGCACGATCTTTACGGTCGTCCAATAATACATCAACGCCAGCTTGTTTCATCTCTTTATACAAGCGTTCACTTACTTCCATTAAAGCTTCATCCTTCGCATTGATAGGAACAATAACAACTTCAAATGGAGCGATAGCAACTGGCCAAATGATACCATTTTCATCATAACTTTGTTCAATCGCAGCTGCCAATGTGCGCCCTACACCGATACCATAGCAACCCATTTGGAATGGAGTTGGGCGACCACCTTGGTTCAATACGGTAGCATTCATAGATTCGGAGTATTTTGTACCCAATTTGAATACTTGACCTACTTCAATACCTTTGTCAATGCGAAGTTGACCGCCACATTTCGGGCATGGATCGTCTAAGGTAATCAAACGAATTGGTTCCACAATGATATCGTCTACATTGAAATCACGGTTAGGATTGATATTGATATAATGTGCATCTACAGTATTAGCGCCACCACATACATTGTGTAAATTCATCACTGTTTCATCCACTACAATGGCGAACTCTTCTGATTGTGAAAGTCCCACAGGACTAATGAAACCAGCTGTTAATCCAACACGATCTAAATCTTCTGGGGTAGCCATTTCTGGTTCAATGCCACCTTCTACAGCACGTTGTACAGCAATTTCATTCACTTCATGGTCACCGCGAACGATAGCAAGAATGACTTTACCCTCAATATTGTATACCACCGCTTTAATTGTTTTTTCCAATGGTAAATTCAACATATCTGCTACAGCTTGAATCGTTTTCGCCTCTGGTGTAGATACAGTTTCCAATGCTTTAGCTTCTTCAGCTTCCACTTCTAATGCTTTTGGTTGGCCAATTTCAATATTCGCTGCATAATCACATTTTGTACAGTGGATTACATCTGCTTCTCCAGATTCTGCTAATGCCATGAACTCAAAGCTACCGGAACCACCAATAGCACCATTATCTGCTTCAACTGGTTTGCATGTGAGGCCGCAACGTTTAAAGATATTTGAATAGGCTTCATACATATCCCAGAAAGATTTACTCATACCTTCTTCATCAATGTCGAAAGAATAAGCATCTTTCATAATGAACTCACGGCTACGCATCAATCCGTAGCGTGGACGACGTTCATCACGATATTTATTTTGAATTTGATATAAACTCAATGGCAATTGACGATAGGAGTTTACTTCTCCTCGCACTAAATTGGTTACCATTTCTTCATGAGTTGGGCCTAAGCAATATTCACGGCCATGACGGTCAGAAATACGCATCATTTCTGCACCATATGCAGCCCAACGACCAGATTCTTCCCATAATTCACTAGGTTGAAGAATAGGCATCATAATTTCTTGGCTATTAATTGCTTCCATTTCTTCACGTATGATGGCATTAATTTTATGAATACTGCGCCAGGCTAATGGTAAATAGGTGTATAAACCACCGGCCACTTTACGAACAAAGCCAGCCCGCAACATTAATTGTTGGCTAATTACATCAGCATCGGATGGCATTTCCCGTAATGTTGGTGCATATAAGCGACTTGCTAACATAACTTACTCCTTTATATTCTATATGATTCATACTTATTGGAAATATCTTAACTATATATACTATGGATTTACTATACCAAGTATTTTAATAGTAAGGGATAGTATATCATTTTAGAAAACAAAATTTTCATATCCCTATTTATCTTCTAGTGTCAACAGATATTGATCGATTTCAGCAAACAAAGTATCCACTAACTCTTGTTCCGGCACTGTTTTCAAAACCTTTCCTTTGCGGAAAATAATGCCCTGACCATTGCCACCTGCAATACCAAAGTCTGCTTCTCTTGCTTCTCCTGGACCGTTTACGACACAACCCATAACAGCCACACGAATCGGGGCTTTTATAGATTTCAATCGTTCTTCTACAATATCTGCCATATTGAATAAGTTCACTTGGCATCGTCCACAAGTTGGACAAGAAA
>UQVF01000019.1 GCA_900544365.1 uncultured Veillonella sp.
AAAAAGCCGTAGAAGAGTTAGAGTTAAGTACTCTTCGTTGGTTGGAATTAGAAGAGAGAAAGTAAACGGACATGGATGTGTTTTGTCATGATTTTTATTCGCTAATATAAACCATTAAAAATGATAAATATATTTAATTTTTAAAGACTTTTAAAAATTTACAAATTGAATAATTAGTGATATACTCCGATTGAAGGTGGAAATAGATAGATTATGTCAGTACTCTACCGTGTCAAGCGAGGAAACTTGGACACTCCCAGATCATGGGCGGTCTGGCTGCTATCTAGTCTACTTAGTTTGATGGTTTCTTTTTTTAGAAAAGGAGTAGTATCATGAAAAAACATTTAGCAGTATTAGCAGCAACAGCAGTATTGGGTGTAACTTCAGCGTTTGCAGCAAATCCTTTCTCTGATGTGACACCACAAGATTGGGCATACCAAGCAGTAGCTCAATTAGCAGCACAAGGCGTAGTGAACGGTTATCCAGATGGAACATTCCAAGGCCAACACAACATCACTCGTTACGAAATGGCACAAATGGTTGCCAAAGCATTAGTTCGTCAAGATCGTGTGGATGCTGAACAAAATGCAATTATCAATCGTTTAGCTAACGAATTTTCTGCAGAATTGAACAACTTAGGGGTTCGTGTAGCTACATTGGAAAATAAAGTGGGTAACTTCAAATTCACTGGTGATGCTCGTTTGAGATTTATAGGTCATGAAACAACAACAACTTCTCTTGATGTAGTGGAAAAAGATAAAGAAGATCATTCTGGTAAAGAAAAAGTTCTTACAGAAAAAATGATGAAAAAATCTATGTTTGACTATCGTGGACGTGTTCAATTTGCAGCTACTGTGAATGATAATACAAAAGCTGTGATTCGTTTGGTAGGTAGCAAAGAGTTTGGAGCAGCTGGTAATCCTAAAACAGCTATCGATCGTATCTATGTACAACATAACTTTGGTAAACATCTAACAGCAACAGCAGGCCGTCATGATTTGACAGTAGGTGCTGGTTTAACCTATGACGATGTATTTGAAGGTGCTACAGCAATGGTTGGCAAAGATGCATTAAATGCATCTGTTTCCTATGGTTATGCTCCAGCATTAGGATATAATGCAGTATTTGGTGGTACAAAAGATGTTCCAGGTACATTCAATAGAGAAGTATCTTTTTTTGCAAAAGAACAAAAAGATAATGCACAATTGGCAGTATTCCAAGCGAATGGCATGATTGGTAAAGCTGTAAAAGTAGGTGGCTTCTATACTAAAGTTAATGGTGTAAAAGCGATCGATGCAGTAACAGCAATTAATGGTATCGCTTTAGATGCTGATTCTATGAAAAAAGCAGAGAAATTAACTAAAAAATCTTTAGATTTCTATGGCGTTAATGCTAGCGTAAAATTAGGACATAATTTAATGGTAGATGGCGAATTTGCTAAATACGTAGATTTGAAACATTCTAATGCTTGGACAGCAGGTATCGCTTATGGCGCGTATGATATGAAAAAAGCTGGTACTTGGATGTTGAAAGCACAATATGTAAATCTTGATGCAATGGCACCAGTATTCTCTACTACATATATGACGCCATACAACCAAAACTACAAAACTTGGTCTGTATTAGGTAAATATGCGATTGCTAAAAATGTTGGCTTAGCTGCATACTCTACAATCGGAGCAAAAGACAAAGATGGTAACGATGTAGCTGAATTCTACCGTGCAGAATTAAACTATAAATTCTAATATACTAACGTATAAAAAGAGAACCCTTTCGAGGGTTCTTTTTTTATGAGTATTTGCAGTGTATATTTTATTTACATACAATCAAGCATAGACAGTAAACAAAGGCAGTATAGATGGCGCTAGAATGTATACTTATAGGCGGCACCTAATAAATAGCATAAAACAATATAGAAAAAAGTCATTGTATTTTTAGTGAAATTATGATACAGTAAACGTATCTTTTCTAGATATTCAAGTAAATTAAGTATATAACACAGATGATTATATTAAGTATATAATGGTACGATAAATTGTAAAAATTGAGGAAACGTGGACACTCTTTTAAATATAATTTGTAGTTCTTATAGCCTAGGATAGTCAAATGTGCTAGAAAAGAATTTATATTTTTATGTTTTTATAAGAGGTAATTATCATGAAAAAACATTTAGCAGTATTAGCTGCAACAGCAGTATTGGGTGTTACTTCTGCATTCGCAGCAAACCCATTCTCCGATGTAACTCCACAAGATTGGGCATATCAAGCAGTAGCTCAATTGGCTTCCCAAGGTATCGTTAACGGTTACCCAGATGGCACTTTCAAAGGCCAAAACAACATCACTCGTTACGAAATGGCTCAAATGGTAGCAAAAGCTTTAGTTCGTCAAGATCGTGTTGACGCTGAACAAAACGCTATCATCAACCGTTTAGCTAACGAATTCTCCGCTGAGTTAAACAACTTAGGAGTTCGTGTGGCTACATTGGAAAACAAAGTGGGCAACTTCAAATTCACTGGTGATGCTCGTCTTCGTTACCAAGGTTCTCATACTGAAGAAAATGCATATGTAAATGATGAAGAAAGTGAAACATTGAAACGTTCCCAAATTGACTACCGTGCTCGTGTGCAATTTGAAGCAACTGTAAATGATAACACTAAAGCAGTAGTTCGTTTAGCGACTGGAAATAAAGAGTTTGGTACAGCTGGTAATCCAACAACATCTTTAGATCGTATTTATGTGCAACATAACTTCGGTAAATATGCTACAGCTACAGTAGGTCGTCAAGATTTCGTAATTGGCAGCGGTCTTACTTATGATGGAGCTTTTGAAGGTGCACAAGCAAAAGTTGGTAAAGACAAATTAAATGCAACAGTAGCACATGGTTACATTGTTGGTGGAGCGTACAAAAACCTTTCTCGTGAAGAACGCTATCAAACAACAGCATATCAAGTAAATGCTAAATTTGGTAACCATGTTGATGCAAAAGGATACTATGTAGAAGATCATGGCGAAAACTCTGAAAACTTCTTTGGTGGAGCTGTAGATACACATTTCGGTCCACACAATAAAGTTTGGGTTGGCGGTGAATATGCAAAATTTGAGTCTTTTGACAAAGAAGGCACTGCTTGGACTGCAGGCGTTGGATATGGCATGTTTAATATCGCTAAAGCTGGCTCTTGGGATGTAAAAGCTCAATACATCAGAAATGGCGAATTAAGCCCTGTTTCTAAACCAACATCCAAGTTACCTATAGCTTCTTATGAAGATTTCAAAGGCTGGTTAGGAACTGTTAACTATGCAGTAGCGAAAAACATTGGTTTAACTGCAAAAGCGCAATTACGTAGTAAAGATTTAGAAGGTTATGAATTACCTGATTACTACCGTGCTGAATTAAACTACAAATTCTAATTTGAAAGTTAAATATATGAAAAAGAACTCCTTCGGGGGTTCTTTTTTGCTCTATAATAAATGTTAGAGCTATTTATAAAAGAGTAGTGTTCAACATATGTCACAGAATTTGGGCATCATAATACAACGAGTTGGTATTCATAGTGATGAGTTTAAAGGCTAACATATATTATTAAAATATAATAAGGAATGAGATAAACTCTGGATTGTTGTCAAGTTGGTCATTTTATGATATTATAAATATAGTCCAAGTGGATAACTAAAGGAACTGTATGATACTATATAAAAATGTGAGGAAACATGGACACTCCATTGAAATATGAAAATGATGCACGACCTAGGTTTTCACTTGGGTACGTGTATTTTTTATTTTCATTGAGAGGTAATTATCATGAAAAAACATTTAGCAGTATTAGCTGCAACAGCAGTATTGGGTGTAACTTCTGCATTCGCAGCAAATCCATTCTCCGATGTAACTCCACAAGATTGGGCATACCAAGCAGTAGCTCAATTGGCATCCCAAGGTATCGTTAACGGTTACCCAGATGGCACTTTCAAAGGCCAAAATAACATCACTCGTTATGAAATGGCGCAAATGGTAGCAAAAGCGTTAGTTCGTCAAGATCGTGTTGATGCTGAACAAAACGCTATTATCAATCGTTTAGCTAACGAATTCTCCGCTGAGTTGAACAACTTAGGCGTTCGTGTGGCTACATTAGAAAACAAAGTGGGTAACTTCAAATTCACTGGTGATGCTCGTTTACAATACACAGGAAATGAAAAAGAAACATATGCATTTGGTCTTAATAAAGAAGGCGAAGAGGCATTGACAGCTAATCAAAAATCCAAATTCACGTATCGTGGCCGTGTACAATTCGAAGGCACTGTAAACGACAACACTAAAGCAGTAATCCGTTTAATGGGTAGCAAAGAATTTGGTAAAGCTGGTAACCCTAACACAGCTATCGATCGTGCATACGTACAACACAACTTCGGTAAATATGCGACAGCTACAGTAGGTCGTCATGATTTATTTATTGGTGGCGGTTTGACATATGATAGCGTATTCGAAGGTGCTACAGCAGTAGTTGGTAAAGACAAATTAAACGCATCCGTAGCTTATGGATATGCTGAAGATCTAGATGTTAAACTAGTAAATGGTGTTGAAGATCATGCAATTGTTACAAAAGCTCCTTTATACAAAGCTGAACAAAAAGACAACGCACAATTAGCAGTATTCCAAGTAAATGGTAAACTTGGTAAAGATGTAAAAGTAGGTGCATTCTATACTAAAGTAAATGGCTTCAACCTTGAAGAAGGTCTTGCTAATAATGTATTAGCTCCAGTTGGAACAAAATTGAAAGATACATCTTTGGACTTCTATGGTGCTCATGCAAATGTTAAATTAGGTTCTAAAGTGACTGTTGATGGTGAATTTGCAAAATTCAAAGAGCTTAAAAATTCTGATGCTTGGACTGCAGGCATTACATATGGCAACTACAATATGAAAAAACAAGGTACTTGGTCCTTGAAAGCTCAATACACTAACTTAGACACAGTTGCTCCTGTATTCGCATCCACATTCTGGGCTCCATACAACCAAAACTTCAAAACTTGGTCTGTACAAGGTAAATATGCAGTAGCTAACAATGTTGGTTTGGCAGCTTACACAACAATCGATGCGAAAGATCAAGATAACAATAAAGTATCTAACTTCTATCGTGCAGAACTTAACTACAAATTCTAATTTGATAGTTACACATACAAAAAGAACTCCTTCGGGGGTTCTTTTTTATATGATAAATGATAGATTATAAATAGGATTGCTCCATATACTTAAGCATTGTATTAAAAGTATGGAGTAAATGTGATGAATTTTACTTGTAATTTAAGTGAAACTTGGGGCAAAGTAAGTATTCATTAATTATCTTGATATAGAAGTTTTAAAGGTCTAAAATGCTGTATGAAAAGATTGGAATAATACATGTTATAGCAAATAGTTAGATATGGTTATTAAAAGTATATATATCCTGAATGCAAAAATAAACGAAACGCTTATTTGTTGGGAAGTATTTGCTTTATATAGATAGGCTATGATATGATACTTCTAAGTCAAATATGTTTGCTATGATTTAGATTATAGGAATGTCATTACTGAATGTTGAGGAAACGTGGACACTCCATGAAAAGTAATGCGATGATATAATCAGTCAAGCTATATGTATGAGACGATGTATATTATTTTATTTTTCATTGAGAGGTAATTATCATGAAAAAACATTTAGCAGTATTAGCTGCAACAGCAGTATTGGGTGTTACTTCTGCATTCGCAGCAAACCCATTCTCCGACGTAACTCCACAAGATTGGGCATACCAAGCAGTAGCTCAATTGGCTTCCCAAGGTATCGTTAACGGTTACCCAGATGGTACTTTCAAAGGCCAAAACAACATCACTCGTTATGAAATGGCGCAAATGGTTGCTAAAGCATTAGTTCGTCAAGATCGTGTTGACGCTGAACAAAATGCAATCATCAATCGTTTAGCTAACGAATTCTCCGCTGAGTTGAACAACTTAGGCGTTCGTGTAGCTACATTGGAAAACAAAGTGGGCAACTTCAAATTCACTGGTGACGCTCGTCTTCGTTACATTGGTTCCAATGATGCACGTGATTCTAAATTTGACTACCGTGGTCGTGTAAAATTCGAAGCAACTGTAAATGATAATACTAAAGCAGTGGTTCGTTTAATGGGTAGCAAAGAGTTTGGCGCAGCAGGTAACCCTAATACAGCTATCGATCGCGTATATGTGCAACATAACTTCGGCAAATATGCAACTGTAACAGCTGGTCGTCAAGATTTAGTAGTTGGTGCAGGTCTTGCATATGATGATGTATTTGAAGGCGTTGTAGCTAACGTTGGTAAAGATAAATTAAATGCGTCTGTTGCATTTGGTTACTTACAAGCTGGCGAAGCTTATGGACAAAAACTTAATAAAATTGGTCGTAAAGCAGACGAACAAAACCCTAACACAAATGAACAACTTTCTGTATACCAATTAAACTATAATCCAACAGCAAAAGTTGCAGTAAAAGGTTTCTATGCTGATGTTCATGAAGAAAATCTAGACAATGCATATGGTGCATCCCTTGACCTTATGCTTGGCAAAAAAGTTTGGGTTGGCGGTGAATATGTTAAAACTGAAACTTTAGGTGCTAATGGTGAAGGCTGGACTGCAGGTTTAGGCTATGGTAACTACAACATGGCAAAACAAGGTACTTGGAGTGTGAAAGCTCAATACTTCGACATCAAGAAAGATGCTCCTGTAGTATCCACTACTTGGAACTTGATTGAGAAAGATCAAAAAGGCGTATTGGCAACAGCTAAATATGCTGTTGCTAAAAACGTAGGTCTTGCTGGTTATGCAACAATTGACACTAAAGGTCAAGATAACAAAGCTAAAGCGGAATCCTACCGTGCAGAACTTAACTACAAATTCTAATTTGCTAGTTACATATACAAAAGAACTCCTTCGGGGGTTCTTTTTGTTTTATCAGAACTATCATTTAGTTCTTTATCAAGTTTTAAGGATAGCAATTAAGGATCTATAATAAATGCTGAGGACTCTAGATAAAAAGTGCCGTTAGCATATGATGAAGAGTTTTAATTTTTGGTAAAGAAATAAATGCTAATTGAAATTTTTTCTTAATTAAAATCTGCATATCGTGCAATAAAACGACAAAAGGGTATTGAGTTTTATCTGTTGTTGTGTTATGATATTCACAAGTCAAATAAGAATAATATAGATTAGAAGATAGCGATGTATTTACTAGTATGTGAGGAAACGTGGACACTCCATTGAAAAGTAGTACAATGATATGCTCGAATCTATCTAAGCTTAGGAGACAATGTATATTATTTTATTTTTCATTGAGAGGTAATTATCATGAAAAAACATTTAGCAGTATTAGCTGCAACAGCAGTATTGGGTGTAACTTCTGCATTCGCAGCAAACCCATTTGCAGACGTAACTCCACAAGATTGGGCATACCAAGCAGTATCCCAATTAGCTTCCCAAGGTATCGTTAATGGTTACCCAGATGGCACTTTCAAAGGACAACACAACATCACTCGTTTCGAAATGGCTCAAATGGTAGCAAAAGCTATGGCTCGTCAAGATCGTGTTGACGCTGAGCAAAATGCTATCATCAACCGTTTGGCTAACGAATTCGCAACTGAGTTGAACAACTTGGGCGTTCGTGTTTCTACATTGGAAAACAAAGTAGGCAACTTCTCCTTCACTGGTGATGCTCGTCTTCGTTATGAAAATAGAAAAGTCGAAAATACTGATAAATCCAAAACTTATAAATCTAAATTTGACTACCGTGGTCGTGTACAATTCGAAGCAACTGTAAATGACAACACGAAAGCTGTAGTTCGTTTAGTGGGCGAAAAAGAGTTTGGTGCAGCTAACAATCCAGAAACTAGCATTGACCGTGTGTATGTACAACATAACTTCGGTAAATACGTAACTGCAACTGCTGGTCGTCAAGACTTGATGGTTGGTAATGGACTTGTATATGATGATGTATTCGAAGGTGCAGTAGCAACAGCTGGTAAAGATAAATTGAATGCTTCTGTTGCATACGGTTACTTACAAGGTGGCGAAGCAGAAGGTGTTGAACGTAAAGATAATGCTCAAGTAACGGTTTACCAATTAAACTACAAACCAGTAGAAAAAGTAACTGTTAAAGGTTTCTACGCTGATATTCATGAAAAAGATGGAAATAGTGTATATGGTGCATCTGTTGATGCTAAATTAGGTTCCAAAGTTTGGGTTGGTGGCGAGTATGCTAAAGAAGAAGCTACAGGTGCAGCAGGCGAAGCTTGGACAGCAGGCGTAGGTTATGGTGAAGCTGATATGGCAAAAGCTGGTACTTGGGGTGCCAAAGTTCAATACTTTGATTTGAAAAAAGAAGCTCCAGTAGTATCCAATACTTGGAACTTGAACGATCAAAACAGAAACTACAGAGGTTACCTAGCAACTGTTGATTACACTGTAGCTAAAAATGTAGGTCTTTCTGCTTACGCTACATTCGATAGCAAAACTCAAGCTAAAGAAAACAACAACTTGCCAGAGTACTATCGTGCAGAACTTAACTACAAATTCTAATTTGATAGTTACATATATAAAAAGAACTCCTTCGGGGGTTCTTTTTTGTATATTATTGTGGTGAGTATATGCTTTATACGTGTAAAGATTTACTTTTATAATGTATTCTAGTTTTCACAAAGTGTGTATAATTAAATCTTATAAATTGAATTTGATGCATACATATGATACTATTAAGTAAAGTCTAATGTTATAGTAAGGCGAGGTAGGTAGAGGTACTTGCTTAACGATGAGAGAATAAGGGGCTCTGTTACTAGTAATACAAAACTATATCGGATTTTCTATATACAAAGGACAAGGGTATTATTTGTTTTATAAAAGGTATTAATTATGAAAAAACAATTAGCAGTATTCGCAGCAATAGCTGCATTGGGTGTGACATCTGCGTTAGCAGCACATCCATTCTCAGATGTAACCGCAAAAGATTGGGCGTATCAAGCAGTAGAACGCTTGGCAGCGGAAGGCGTTATCGAAGGCTATCCAGATGGTACATTCAAAGGTCAACGTAATATCACTCGTTATGAAATGGCACAAATGATTGCTAGAGCAGATGCACATCAAGACGAAGTAACAACTGAGCAAAGAGCTGTGATTCAACGTTTGGCTAGTGAATTTGCTAATGAATTACAAGCATTTGGCGTACGTGTGAATAAATTGGAAGATAAAGTGGGGAACTTTAAGTTTTCTGGGGATGCAAGGTTACGGTATCATAACATGCCAGAAGCGACTCCTGAAGCAGGTAAGTCAAGCTTTGAATATCGTGCACGTTTAATGTTTGATGGGGCTCTTGATGATAAGACTAAGATAGGTATTCGTTTAACAACAGAGGATATATCATTTGCAACTGCAAAAGATGGGGCTTCTAAAAATGATTTAGTTGAAGGTGCTAAAGTATTCTTTGATGAAGTATATGTGCAACGTATATTAGGTAAGCATGCAAAAGTTACTGTAGGTAGAAAAGACTATGCTATCGGTAATGGACTTATTTATGATGAAATGTTTAAAGGTGCTACATTAGATCTAGGAAATGAAAAGCTAAATGCAGTTCTTGCACACGGATATATTCAGCATAATCAAAAATCTGTTACTTCATATGAGTTAAAATATCGTCCAAATGATACTCTATCTGTAAAAGGTTTTTACTTAGATCGTCATAGTACAAAATATAGTGATTCCTCAGAAAAGAATGCGGATATTTTTGGCGGTGCTTTAGATATTACATTTGGTCCTCAACATAAAATTTGGGTTGGTGGTGAATATGCACGAAAAGCATCTGCTAAAGTAGGCTCGAGAGATGATAAAAAAACTTCTACTTCTGCAGGTGAGGCATGGATTGTCGGTGTCGGCTATGGTAAGGCTATTAATACAGAGCCTGGTACATGGGGGGCAAAATTACAATATTTCAATTTTGGTACAGATACCTTTGTAAAACATACAGGATATAAGACGCCTACACGTGATGAAAATTATGGTATTGGTCATTCGGACTATAAGGGATGGTTAGCTAGTGTAGACTATACAATTAATAAGTATTTAGGACTCTCTGCCTATGCGACGCTTAATAGTGAAAAACAAAATGGAGATAAGTATCCAGAGTATTATCGTGTAGACCTCAATTTCCAATTCTAAGTATATTTAAAAAAGAAAAAGAACTCCACCAGGGGTTCTTTTTCTTTTCATCTAATATCTGTACAACGCTGACAGATAGACAAAACAATCTATTGTCATAACTTAAGTATGGGAAAAGCATTCCTAATCTATGACGTATCATTAGAATCTATACATTACAATCTAGAGGGAACATGATATAATAAGACATAATCTATCTCTTTGTCAGGAAATGGAAGGTGTTATAATGAATGATTGGTTCTTCTCGCTCATCAATGGTATGGCAAATCATAGTGTCATCTTAGATGCTTTGATGATAGCTGTTTCTAAGCTTGTACCATATGTATATATACTGATTCTGGCTTGGCTGTATGTGCAAGGTTTCCGTACGGGCAGTTTTAAACTTCGTGGTGAAAGTTTCGCCACAGGTGTATTATTGGTGATTTGTTTGATTGGTAGTTTTATCCTAGGCTCCATGTTCTACGAAAATCGTCCCTTTGTAGATCATCCAGATGCTATATTAATTGTGAGTCATGCAGCAGATGCTAGCTTCCCAAGTGACCATGCAGTAGGCACAATGGCGATTGCTTGTGGTATTTTGTTCTATCGTTGGAACTGGGGTACTTGGATGGTCTATGGCTCTATTTTAGTCGGCTTTTCTCGTGTATTTGTAGGGAACCATTACCCTGGGGATATACTAGGGGCTTTCATCCTTGTGTGGATTTTGACTGCTATCTATAATAAAACTATACGTCGTGGAGTGGTGCGATTGTATAGGGGATTAGATACACGACTCATGCGAGAGTATGTGAGACGATTCCGAAGCAGAAGAGATATGTGGAAATAGAGGAGGTTATCATGGATTTTCAAAGTTCTGCAGGTCCTAATCAATATAGTGATTCTGTCTATGAAGTGGTGTTTACACCGGTGTTGGAGCGCCCAGAGTACCAAGGGGAGCCGTTACATTCTTTGTTGTTAGAATTACGTGAGAAAATGGGACAATCCGATTTTGATCAATATATCAACAGTTTAATTTCTATCAAATACAATGGGACAGCCCTATGGTTAATTACGAAAAGTGAACGAAATCGCACATTAATCGAGGGTCGATTTTTACCATTGTTGTGTGAAGTATTCAAGGTAGCAGCGCCACGGATTATTTCGCAACCATAAGTATATGCTAACTATATAAGGTCTGATAATAGATAATAATATCTATTGTCAGACTTTTTTAGTATGTGTAGCATACAAGATATAAATGAGAACACAGAGGGGGATAAAGCTTTGTAAAATAGGATAATAGACTTATATGAGCAACTTTAATGTTTAGAATGGCGTATTATATAGTTGAGATATAATTCTTTCAACAATTTCAATAAATGAGAAAAATTATCATTGACATAATACAAAACGTGACGTATTATAGGTATAAAGAAGTGTGTTTATGTAACCCGTCAAGCAAGTAATTAATATGGAGGCATATATGAATCAACGTGGTATTGTGTTAGCAACATTTGGATCCATCTACGGAGATGCAGTGGAAGCATCGGTAGGTGCTATGGAACGACGCATTATGGAAATGTACCCAGGTGTGGAGGTGCGCCGTGTATTTTTGTCAGATGCTTTAGTAGATAAATGGAATGAAAAATATGATACAAAAGTATTTACTTTAATTGGAGCCATTGAAAGCTTGGCAAAGGCAGGAGTTACAGAATTATTTGTACAACCATTTGCATTGGTGTGGGATCAATGCTATGTACAAATGCGTAAAGAAATTATGAAAGAAGCTCATGACCATGGTATGCGTGCTACTGTGGGCAAACCATTGTTGAATTCTTTAGGTGTGAAGAATTATGCAGATGATTACTCCGATACGATTGAAGCCATCATCAAACATATTAATATTCGTGCCTTAAATAAAACTGTCTTACTGATGGCAAATGGTCAAAATCAATTAGAGTACAGTGCATTGCAATTAAAATGTTTGTACGGAGCAGGACAAAATGTTGTCGTATTTACAGCGAATGGATTCCCTAACTTTAAACAGGCATTGACGTTGTTAGAACGTTTAGATCATCAAGAGGTACTGGTAGTGCCATTGGCATTGATTGGCTCGGCTCATTTGATGGATTATTTAGGTGGTGATCGATCTGACTCGATTGCAACACTCTTAGGTCAACAAGGATATGGTGTATCGGTTTGGAATGAAGGCTTAGGAGAAAATCCATATATTCAAGAATTATTTGTCAAACATTTATCGCAAGTCATTCGTAGTGCAGAGCGCCGCAACCTACGTCAACGTGAAACTACAGAGAGTAAACCTTCCGTGAAGCATGGAACATTTCGAACTGCATAGGATAATATAAACTATCGCATATCATGATACGTCATGGTATGCGATTTTTGATTGTTATGGGAATTTGGAGTATAATGGAAAGTAATAATAGTCGAACGATGACGATATTCTATCACAACAGATATCTATATAATTTATAATAAGGGGAGTAGACTCATGGGACATACAAAGCTATCTAACTGGATACATGGACTACAGTTAGATGTAAAAGGATTACTTTGGTTCTCCGCACTATTCATGGTATTTAGGATTGCTTTTATTGGGCTCTTTCAAGATCAACTAGGAGAAGTGGGTACCGGTGATATCCTTGAAGCCTTATGGTTGGGATTTCGGATTAGCTTAAAAACTGCGGGAGCCATCGTATTACTTAGTTTTGTATTCTCTACGATACCTGGTATATTTGGTAGCTTTACATGGTATTCTCCTTGGAAAATCCGTCGCTGGATTTACGGTATTAGCACGGCAGTATTTACCTTCTTGTTTTGCTTGCGTATACCTTATTTTACAATTTTCCATGCCACTTTCAATGCCATGATTATCAACGGGGCTCATGATGACATTGGTGCCACTCTGCAAACAGGGATTTCAGAATATGGATTGCTATGGCGTGTGCCCTTAGCTATTGTGTTCTGTGCAGTGATGGTGTATATCTTTATGAAAGTTTATACCAACCGTACATGGACGATAGAGATACAAGGTAAAGGCAAACAGATTGCTACAGTACTTGGATCTATCCTGCTGGTTGTAGCTGTGGGCATTGGATTGCGATTTGGAGGGGCTTTCACCTATAATGGGTCCATCCATTGGGAAAATGCAGCGCGGACGAAATCCAACCTATTAAATGAAGCAATTTTAGATGACGGACAAGCATTGAAACGAGTATCTACCATTTATGAGCGATCTAAACAAGCGAAGAAAATTACTATTACCAGTGCTGAGCTAAAAGATGTCATCCAATCTGTGGGAGGAAATCCGAAGGCGAATACCATAGATGAGGCTTTCACAAGGACTATTACAGAAGAAAAATTACCTACACAGCCGAATAATGTTATCTTTGTGTTAGGTGAAAGCTATGGCTTGTGGCCTTTCTTGCCGAACTATGAAGAATTAGGTAATTACATTGTGCAAGAAGGCAAGGCGCTTCAAAATTCGCCAAAAGCGATGCACACAAAGTATATGCTAGCTCATGGTACAGGCACTATGCCGGCCATTAATGGATATGTTACTGGCTTAGCCGATGCGGGGCTATATCCAAATTATGAAGGGCAGTCCTATAAAGCTAAATATGGCACTGGTATTGCGCAAATGATGAAACATTTTGGCTATAAAACAGTGTTCTGGTATGGTGGATTTGGGACTTGGCAAGATGTGGAACGATTTGCACTGGCACAAGGTTTTGATGAATTCCATGGTGCGACAAGCTTCCCTTATGAAGGTGGTAATGCTTGGGGCGCTCCTGATGGAGATTTGTTTAAGGCGATTACCAATTATATAAAAGGGGAACAACCAGGTGAAAAAGTATTCCACTTTATTATGACATCTTCTAATCATCCGCCATATTCGGTAGATTTGGAAAAAGCTGGTTTTGATGCGTCTAAGGTAATTGGCAAAGGCGATGACTCTATCAAAAAAGACGATAAAACAGTGAACGAAATCGGCCATTTCTGGTATGCAGATATGACCATGGGGAAAATGATTCGTGACGTAGAGAAATTGGACCCTACTATGTTGACCTTGATTACAGGGGACCATTCTGAGCGGTTTAGCTTTGCTACTCAAGTAGATATTCCTACATTCTCAGCGATACCATTCATTGTTTATGGACAAGGTATTAATCCTAGTTGGCTGAGTGAAAGTAGTTTCGGTAGTGCCTTACAAATTAATCCTACCTTGGCAGAACTAATAGGCAGAAAAGGCGATACGTACATGAGCTTAATGCCGAGTCTATTTACACAACCAAAAATGGGCTTTAACCATCGCTTGTACGTAGATGCTAGCGGTATTCATGAACAAGGGGCATCCATGCCAGAACAGTATGCGAAGTATATTAAAGCATTGCGGACTATAAGCGTGTGGCGCGTAGTGAGAGGAAATGCGGTGGAGTAGAGTTTTATGAACATCCTAGTTACAGGCGGTTGTGGCTTTATAGGTAGCCACTTTATACGATATATGCAGAAGGCCTATGGAGGAGATTCTTTTATATGTTTAGATGCCTTAACCTATGCAGGAAATAAGAACAATATAGCAGATTTCTTACATCGTCCATGGCTTACTTTGGCGGAAGGGAATATTCGAGATGCTGTTTTTGTAGATACTTTGTTTTCTACCTATAAGCCAGATGTTGTCATACATTTTGCAGCAGAAACTCATGTGGATCGAAGTATTACGGGCCCACAAGTGTTTTTAGAGACAAATGTCATAGGAACAGGTGTATTATTAGATGCTTGCTTGCGATACGGGATAGGGAGATTTCATCATGTATCTACGGATGAAGTCTATGGAGCTTTACCTTTAGATGGTGGAGTTCCTTTTACGGAAGAAAGTCCATTAGCACCTACCAGTCCTTATGCAGCTTCTAAGGCATCTTCTGATTTATTAGTGTTGAGTTATCATAAAACCTATGGCTTACCGGTAACCATATCGAGATGTTCTAATAATTATGGAACGTATCAGTATCCGGAAAAATTAATTCCTCTTATGATACAACGTGCTTTACAGGATGCTCCGTTGCCAGTTTATGGCGATGGATTGAATGTGCGTGATTGGATTCACGTATTAGACCACTGTAGGGCCATTGATTGTATCCTACAAAGAGGTAGAGTGGGAGAAGTGTACAATGTAGGAGCTGGTGAAGAGATTCCTAATATTGAGTTAGTGAAACGAATCCTAACTATTTTGGGAAAACCCTATGAATTAATTACCTATGTGGAAGATAGATTGGGCCATGACCGACGGTATACCATCGACAGTAGTAAGCTGGAAAGATTAGGATGGAGACCAGAGTATACCATGGAGGATCAATTGGAACTGATTGTACAATGGTATAGGAAACGGTTGTTACGTTAAATCTATATTCGTGATAAAAATTTAGTGGATGTAAGATAGTATAGACCTAGGAAATAGGGAGGATGTATGTCAGAACCTTTATTGTCGGTAGGTATATATTACTTGTTTATATAATATGGTGAATTATGGAGCTTTTAATTTTACAAGGATTACAGCAAGATATTAAAATTTTTTTGTTAAGTCCCATACTATGTGCTATTTTTAGGTTTTTATTTATTTACTATTTTGCACCGAATCGAACGTATAAAGGTCAAGAACAAAAATGGCATACATGCTTTAACTATGGATTTTGGTGGGGCATGGACTTTAATGCCTATGTGTTACTATTTTTATTTTTGCTAGTCACATTGCCTTCATTGGGGTTTGAATCTATTTGCGTGTATAGTGATTCTATTAGAGTGATTTTGGGAACGTTATACTTCCTTGTGGTATATATAGCTTTTTTAGGAAAATTAATTTTTTATTATCATTACAAGGATACATATAATTCGAATTTGCGACTAGGAAGGAATGCAGATAAAAGAAATTTATTAGATATTTTCTTTAACCAAAATCATGGATGGTGGATTTTATTATCTTTGCCTATTTATACAATAGGGATGTACGGGTTTTTTACTTGGATATTAGAGTTAGGTACCATTGCAGTACCGACAGTTCATTCGGGGTATATGTACTATGTTTACAATATAGTAATTACCATAGCCACAGTAATAGTATATTACTGGTTTCGTTACGGTGGTACATTTAAGCATCGTAATAAACCCGAATGGGACACAGTGCCTGAAGTAGTTAAGCGAGATATGTTTTTTGCGAAAGCTTGTATTGATGATTTAATTGCTTTTGAATTAGCTATTCGGACAAAACCTCAAGAAATATTAGCACATAGTGATGCGGAGTCTATTCAAATTTTAAAGCCGTTGATTAAGATTGAATATGATTTAGTAGGTACGATTTGGAACTCTTTGCACAGAAAAACGACTGGACCAAGAATTAAAAAGCCTAAAAAGATATTTTTAATCGTAGAAGAAAGTTATAGTCAGTTCGCATTTGATGATGTATATAAAGATATCCCAATTTCTAATGCAGGACGACGTATTCGTGAACAAAGTACTACAATTCATATCGATAATTTTTTGGCAGGAGGACTAATATCTCAGCCATCTATTAGCTCTATGTTAAATGGTATTTACGATGTAAATTTAGAGCTGAATGAAAAAGCATATTTTTGGAATCATCAACTACCAACATCATTGGGAAAACAGATTTCAGAGTTAGGGTATACATGTTCGCTGTGGTATGGTGGCTCTTTATCTTGGTCTAGCTTAGGTCTATTTGCTAAAGGAAATGGATTTCATAATGTTTATTCTGGTTTTGATATTACATCTAGTGATACACCATATACATGGCTGGGAGTTTATGACCATTTGTTTTTAGAGGGAATACAACAAAAGTTAGATGAAAATAATACAAATAACTATGAATTTCATTTTATCTATACTACATCAAATCATGGACCGTACACGATTCCAATTGGCAAGTATGGATTTGAAAAAGAAATGCTGTTAAAAGAGTTGCCAGATTATTTACATAAATATGCCGAGGATATTGGTACCTATGCATATTGTGATTATTATTTAAGTCGGTTTATTTGTTATATCCAAGAAAACTATCAAGATAGTTTAGTTATTGTAACTGGTGACCATACCAGAAGACTACCTATGCCATCTCAGGATACTAATAGGATACAGACCTTACGAGAAGATATTAGTACAGCATTTTATCTGTCACATAAAGATTTTGATAAAGATCTATTAAATGGTACAAAAATAGGAACGCATATGAATATCTTGCCGACTATCATGGAATTAGTGGCACCTAAAAATCATGAATATGTAAGCTTATTTCCATCATTGTTTGAACCACAAGAACTTATTGTAACCCCATATCATTGGCTAACTAATAGTCATATTGGTTTCTTTAAAGAACAGCGTGTAGAGACTTTAGATGGAAGTCCTGTATATGATTACAATTTAACAGATGTAATAGCTTTACAACGATCCTATATGGAAGTAACAGGGGCTATTGTTCGACATCATGTCTAACCTGTTGTTGAATACAAGGCGTAAACTTGATACAATAAAGGATGAATAAAAGACTATCACGAAAGGTGATAGTCTTTGTCATATATGGATAGATAAGAGGAAGTTCATGAATACAGTTAGTGTGCTAATTTTAACAAGAAATGAAGAACAGAATATTAAGGATTGTATAGAAAGTTGTCAACCTTTTGCTGATGAAGTGATTGTTATCGATGATGGTAGTGAAGATAATACCGTATCCATTGCAGAGTCATTAGGTGCAAAAGTTGTGCATCGTTCAATGAATGGTGATTGGGGAGCACAACAAACATTTGCTATAGAGCAAGCCAGCAGTTATTGGATATTCTTTATTGATGCAGATGAACGATGCAGTTCAGATCTATGTAAAGAAATTAAATTAGCTATACAAGGAGAAGATTTAGCATACTGGATACAACGACATAATCGTTTTCATCATAATGTAGCCACCCATGGAGTACTACGCCCAGATTATGTATGCCGGTTGATGCCGAAAGAAGGTTCCTTTGTGGAGGGATATGTTCATCCTGAGATCATTACACCTTATGATAAGAAACAATTAACAGCACCTATGTATCATTATACATACGATAATTGGGATCAATATTTTAATAAATTAAACAAATATACAACCTTATCAGCAGAAAAATATAAAAAATCTAATAAATCAGTTTCCTTTTTGAAAGATATTGTATTTCGGCCATTTTGGGCATTTATTAAAATGTATCTTTTACAAGGTGGCATTTTAGATGGAAAAATGGGATGGATCTTGTCTGTGAATCATTATTTTTACACTATGACGAAATATGTGAAGTTGTATTATTTATATAAATCCAATGGTAAGTTGTAATTAAAGTGTTATAAGGTTACAGTAAGGAGTTCCCATGCGAGTTGCCATATTAGAAAGCATTATCATGCCAGCTGGTCATGAAGTAGAATTTGATAGAATCCTTGTGAATGAAATGAAACGGCAAGGACATGAGCCTATGTTTTTTGTGCCAGAAAGATTTCCGTTTAAAGTTGATTATGGAGTACCTGTGCATGAGTTGCAAGGCGGTGAAGTTGTGACGTATGCTGGAGCAACTTGGTATCAAAAAATCTGGCGATCCTTACAACGTGAGAAACGACGTGTAGCCTGGTTTAATAGTGCTTATGAATTAGCAAAACAAGGTGCTTGTGATGCCATAATCATTCCTACGGCAACATATCGCTATATTAAATCTTTGCTGAGAAGTAAATTAAAAAACTCACCAGTTCCTGTACATATTATATTTCATGGCATTAATCCTAAGGAACAGCCTAAGTTTGAAAAGCAAGCTAGACGTGTACAGGCCTATAAGAATATTTATTTAGATGTTATTACCTTGCGAAATGATTTTGCGAATAGTGGCTTAGCCAATATTCAATTAGTAGCGCCACCTGTGTTTAAGCCGATATTTGATACTACCGAGCCGTTAGAAAATCATGAAGGTCCAATACGCATAGGATTTTTCGGACAATTTCGTAAAGAAAAAAACTTAGAACCATTTATACAAGCCTTTATACATGCAAAATTTGCAGTACCTGTTGAATTGGTAGTACAAGGTGCAACGGCAAAACCTGAGGATACCGCATTATTTAGCTCACTTATAGAAAAGTACAAACATATGCCTAATATCGTATTCCGTCATGAAAACTTGATTGGAAAAGATTGGGAAGATGCACTGTTATCTGTGGATGCTATTGCAATGCCATATGCAGCTGAGAGATATAGATACCATTGGGGAGCCATGCTATTTACAGCCATTGGCTATAACAAACCAGTACTAGTATCACCAGAATTAAATCCAGAGGTATTAGAGCAATTTCCTATTGGATGTGTGATACAATCGTTGGAAGAAATGGACATTATTCATGCTATGCAAGAATTAGTAGATTTGTTAAGTGCAAAAAAAGTACACACTAAAATGGCATTAGAAGAGGCTAACAAAGTATATAGCCATGAGGCACTAATTCAAGGAATTTTGAGAGGGATGTAATATGAAAATTTTGTTAGCTAATTTTACCAAAATGGTTGCAGATAGTGGTGGATTGGCCAAGGTAACTTGTGCATTTGCCAATGAAATGAATCGACGAGGCCATGAGGTTATACTAGTATATAGTGATGAACAATCTGGAGAATTTTACTATCCTATAGATAGAGATATCTTGCAATATGATTTGCGCAATATGGGTGAAAAAAGAGTGACCTATCCCTTTACATTGCGGTTAAAACGTGAATGGTACCGGATGTTTAATAAGCAAAAGGCGAGAACTATTAATAATGAGTTCGCAGAAACATATTTATTGGCACCATTGAGAAGAATCTTAGGAGCTACGCAACCAGATGTGATTGTGAGTTATCAACCAGCGGCAACAAAATTGCTGGTTATAGATTTAGATACTTCTATACCTGTTATAACAATGAGTCATGGTGATCCGGAAGATTATTTTCACTTTTATCCAAAAGCAGAAATACCAGCAGTAGAGAAATGTGCAATGAACCAAGTTCTTTTACCATCCTTTAAGGAACATCTATTACATCATTTACCAAACGCCAAGGTGACAGTGGTTGGTAATGCAATTCCACAGTATAAGGAACAAGTAGATTTAACTAGACCAAAAGAAATCTATAGAATTGGTTTTTTGGCAAGATTATCTAAGAATCACAAGCAACCACACTTGTTGATTGAAGCATTTTGTAAATTGGCAAATGAGTTTCCAAAGTGGGAGTTAGTTTTATGGGGGGCAAAAGAAGGGGAAGCCTTTTATAAACAAATGGAGTTAACGATTTCAGCACATGGCTTACAAGAGAGAATTCGTTTTGCGGGTTCGACAAATAATGTAGAAGAGGCATTAGCAAGTTGTGATATTTTTGCCTTTCCAAGTGCCTATGAAGGGTTTGGTTTGTCCTTAGGGGAAGCTATGAGTAAAGGTCTGCCGGCAGTGGGCTTTGCATCTTGTAGTGCTGTTAATGAATTAATTATTGATGGATATAATGGAATACTGTGTGAAGATGGTGCTGATGGGTTAGCTCAAGGATTAAAGAAATTAATGGCTAATCAAGCATTACGTGTAGAATATGGAGTAAATGCCAATACAAGTATGAAAGTGTATGCTCCAGATAAAATATGGGATGAGTGGGAGACATTACTATCTTCATTAGTAAAAAAGTAATTAGGGTGATTCTAGATGATTGAGAGGTATGTATGAATATTTTACAAATTTGCTTGACTGAGATTGTAGATAGTGCAGGTGGAGTAGAACGAGTATTTTGCAATCTTGCAAATCATTTTTGTGAAAGTCATAATGTCACTGCTGTATGTGTAGATGAAAAAGAAGGAAAACCATTTTATCATCTAAATAAAAAAGTAAGCTTTATAAATTTAGGCTCTAAAATAAATATAAAAGTACCATTAGGGATTAAAATTAAAACTGAGTTGGTAAAGGGAATTAATAAGGCATTTAAAGTTCATCTTGAATGGCCTAAACATATATGGCAACGCAGGAGTTTAGCAGTTGAATTATCAAAAACCATATCAGATGTTGATCCAGATGTTATATTTTGTTACTCTACTAATATAGTGCCTTTACTAATTGATTTAGGAGTGGATGAAAAAAATATTATTATGATGTTTCATTCAAAAATAGATCTACAAAAGATTCCTAAAAAAGAGATTGAGTTGCTAAAAAAAGTTAGAATTGTTCAGGTTTTGCTTCCGGAATATAAACAGATACTTGTTGCAGCTGGCTTTGAAAATGTAATTGTGATTGGAAACTATATTGATGACGTGAACGAAGAAAAGAAAGTTAGAAATAATGATGATGTAAGGGATAAATATATTACTTATATTGGCCGTATTGATAAGTATGTGAAGCGTCCACATATATTGGTGGATGCCTTTACACAAGTGGCTGATACACATCCTGAGTGGAAATTGAAAATTATTGGAGGTAATGAACAACCAACAGGGTATCTTGCGGAGATTATACAGTCCTTGGATAGTTATGTGATGCATGATAGAATTGAAATAAAAGGTATTAAATCTAATGTGTATGAAGAGTTATACACTACAGATATATTGGTTAATACAAGTTCAGAAGAAGGGTTTGGGCTATCTGTTCTTGAAGCATTGTCGTGTGGTGTACCCGTTATTGGCTTTGAAGACTGTACAGGAGTTAATTGTTTAGTTCAACATGAATATAACGGTATTTTGTGTAAAGCTACAAGTAAGTCTTTGGCAGAAGCATTAAGATGCTTGATGACAGATAACAGCTACCTTGAGTTTTTAAAATCAAATACAAAGGTATCTGTTAAAGAATATTCTAAAGAATACATCTTGAGAAAATGGGATAAGATTATAGAGGGTTATTGGTAGTTATACCTAAGAGAAAAGCATATGAACTTATTTGAAAAATATGAAGGTTAATTGTTCAATTTCATTATACAATTAACAATAAATATTTACTAATGATTTGGTATTTGAATTGATGTCTACACTTTTAGATGCGCATACCCATTGTTATAACTCAAATGTATGATATATCTAATATTCGTTACGGCATTGATTTAAACTCTGCATTAACAGTTCATAATAAGTATTATATAAAGGATGACCCGGCTTTAGTTAAATAGTTCATATGAAGAATGGTATTGATAGTACTATATATGTTTAGCATATTTTTCAGACACGTGAAAATCCTAGATATGTAGAAATATTTAACATATAACTTATATTAGAAAAACGAGGAAAGATCATATGAAAGAATTTACTTTTGGAGTTTTAGCATATAATGTCGAGCCATACATTATTGAATGTTTAGAAAGTGTCAAATATCAAGTTGAGTCTTTTGGTGAAAATTATTCGTGTAATTTACTGATAGCTGAAGATTGTTCTACGGATAGAACTTTAGACTTAATAGAATATTGGGTTCAAAATAATAAGAATTTATTTTTCAATGTTGAAATAATAAAAAATGTTAGGAATAAAGGTTTGGTTCAAAACATTATTGGTCTCTATAAAAAAATAGATACAATCAATTTTAAGGTGATTGATGGTGATGATATTTTCTATAAGAATAATATTTTTGATTTATTAGAAACTAATGACATTGTCATTACAGAAACCATTCACTTTAAAGAGGGGAGTATAGTAAAACGAGGTGAAAATTATTTTTTTGATAAGCTATTGTTAAGTAAGTCACCTATAGATATATTAAAGGATGTATATAGATATACTCATATAGTAGATACGCCAGGAGTATTTTTTAGAGGGAATGTATTAGGAGATGACTTATATAACGCAATGGGTGCATTTAAAATGTTAGATGATATACCAAGATGGAAGTATATATTTAATCAAAACATTAGCGATATCTATATATCGGATCAACCGTATATTTTATACAGAATTGGGAGTGGAGTATCTACTAATTCTTCCCATGAAAAAAGAGTGGATTTTAATGAAGATGTAATCACATTAAATAAGAGTATAAAGAGAGATTCTTACTTTAAAAGGCGATTCAATAGGCTTAAACACTCATGCTTTAAGATTGCTGATAATTTTTACTACAGTCGGTATTCTAGTATTTTGAAAAAAAAGAAATTTAACTTTTCACAAGCCTTGAATGAAGAAGGAAATCAGTATTTACAATATATAGTTGAAAAAAGTGAAGAATTTAAGAAAGAATTTAAGAAAGAATTTGAACAAAATTGTTGAGATATTAAACTTATAGGCTCTTTGTCAAATGTGGTGGGGGCTACTCATATAAAATGTTCTTATCACTAGCTATCTAAATAGCTATCGAGATTCTTTTAGTTTTATAGAAATACACGTATAAATGTTAATATAAGAATGTACAATTACACCATTAAAAAAGCGCTCTACTCAGGAGCGCCTTTTCTTTTTATCCAAAAGGATAATACGAAGTTAGTTTTGGGATTCATAGCCCAATTTGTACTTTTATTATACATTTACTATTGAAGATGGTCAATCTTTTCGGCGCATACAGAAAATTGATATATTTAAAGGTACTGTCAAGAATTTTATGTAAACTCTTTAAGAAATAAATACTCTAAGCAATTAAATAGTTGAAAGTAACTGTGCAAATCCTCTATGTATTCTTTTAAGATGTCGACTGTTATACTCGCTTACTCGTGCATAGATAAATCGAACAAGAGAATCTTCTGTGGGGAATTGTTCCTTTCACTTTGTATACCGCTTTAAATCCTTATTGAAGTTTTCAATAATATTGGTGCTGTAAAGACTACATTGGATGCTTTCAGGAAACTGTAAAAAGGTAAATAAGTTTGTTACATCTGACAACATCCCTTGTAATCGAAGATATTTATCAGACTTAGTAATCCCTATTAATACATGTAATGCTTCTTTAGGCACTTTATCTCTACGATTGAAAGATAGGTGGCATTACAAAAGACAACTGGATAGTTCTTCTACTTAGCGTTGATGAAAGGACTTAATTTGCTCTTGTAGATTAAATCTTAGTGTTAGCTATGGTTTGGAGTATATAATGGTAACCATACATTTTCTTGATTAAATCAGTAATATCTTACGTTGTAATGCTTTTTCTGTAAAAGTGAATAATTACATCTTTACACAAAATATCTTAAAGTGTTTCAATGAAATCAAGAAAGTCAATTTATATTATATCTTTGTATTATTAATAGAAAGATTGTATAATGGATTTATAAAAATGATGTTAGAAAAAATTGATAGAATATATTAACAGGGAAAAGAAGGATTAGCATACTAAAGAGGAGAGATCATGTCTAGGGGAAGATGGTTAACAGTAAATGAACAAATTGCTCATTGTAAGGACAAAGGTATTACATTTATTGACTATTCTGAGGAAAAGGCTAAAAAATATCTTTCCACTCATAATACATTTTTTCGATTACGCTCCTATAGAAAGAATTTTGTTAAAAATAATGAGGGAAAGTATATTAATTTGGACTTTAGTCAATTAGTTGATTTATCAATTATTGATTATGAATTGCGTAGAATATTATTGGATATGACGTTAAATATAGAGCATTACACTAAAGTTAACCTAGTTAACTATATAGGGTTACGAAAGGCTGGAGATGCGTATTATTTAATTAAAAACTTTTTAGATATGAATCCAGATATTCAGAAGTCTATTGAATCAAAACGAAGAAATATTTATGATGAAGATCTATATGCTAAATATGGTAATCCTAACAGAATGCCAATATGGGTGTTTGTTGAATTTATTACTTTTAGTGAGCTAATACAACTCATTAAGTACATGTCAGGATATTTTAATGACAAAAGGTTTGCTAAAAATGCAAACCAACTATTTGATATTAAAGCTGTTAGAAATGCATGTGCTCATGACATTTGTATTTTAAATGATATTGCTCATAGTAACCGTTCTACTAAAGTGAGTAATTTATTATCAGCAGCACTTGGAAAAATAGGTATAAAGGAAAGCAGGAGAAAGAGTAAACTAGCTAAAATTAGGTTGAGCCAAATTGCAAGTGTTTTATTTTTCCATAAACGTATAGTAAATAGTACAGGAGTGGATAGACAAATATCCGAACAGCTTCAGTATATTAAAAATAGGTTTTTTAGAGAACATACATATAATAAAAATTTATCTTTACAGTCTACGTTTCAATTTTTAAGTGATATAATTGACAATTGGTATAAAATTGTGTAATATAAATTTTAGAAGACAATAAACTGTAAAGTTTTTACCGGGGCGATACTCTGTATTGCCCCGGTTTTTTGTTATTTATTAAGTAGTGCTATAAAGAATATTTCATATAATGAATAATAAAAAAGCGCTCCATTCAGGAGCGCCTTTTCTTTTTATCCAAAAGGATAATACGAAGTTAGTTTTGGGGTTCATAGCCCAATTTGTACTTTCATTATACATGTACTATTGAAGATGGTCAATTTTTCAGTATATACAGAAAATTGATATATTTAAATAATACTACTTATATAGTAAAGTTGAGAATATTGATATTAAAATAAAGAAAAATATACTATATAGCTGTAATTAGTAGATTCTACAAAAGAAATAAAATTTTGAAATAAAATATATCGTTTTTTACAAAGTCATTGTATGTTTTTTGTGGATTTGATATAGTATAAGATAAGGAGGGGATGTTATGCAATCATCTATGTACATATCATCTATAACCATTCGCAATATAAAGAATGTCGCGTATGGGCATGTGGACTTATCAAGTAGTAAGCATGTTACGGGAGCCAATATTATGGGCATATATGGTCAAAATGGATCCGGTAAAACTGTGTTTATTGAAGCCATACATATTTTAAAATGTTTATTATTGGGGCAAAAGATCCCAGAGGAGTATAATAACTGGATTTCTGCGGACCAAGAAAAAGGGTCACTATCTTTTGAAATTGTTTGTTCTAATGAGGATGAAACAACAACTATTTTTTATGATGTAGCCTTAAAACGAGGGATAGTAACGACCACAGATCCTAACACTAATGAGGATACAGAAAGGCTTATTATGATTGTTGACTCGGAATCGATACAGTATAAAAAAGCTGGTCAAGACGCAGTAAGAAAAACTGTTATTATGAATACTGCAACCTCAGCTAATGAGGTTATCATACCTAAACAACGACTATCAGTTTTGTTCTCAAATTATGAAGATATTCATATGGAGTTGTTAGTTCAAAAGCATATTTCTGTAATTGAAGCTAGGTCGTTTTTGTTTTCAAAGTTTTTTAAGGACAAATTAACCTTAAGAAGTAAAGATGAGTCTAGATCGACTGAGTATGAAGAGCTTTGGAAACCATATGAAATGGTAATACATTTTGCACAAAACAGTTTATTTGTCGTAAAGACTTCGCATAGTGCATTACATGGATTAAATATCTTGCCATTGGAGATGCATTATAGGGATAGTAAAACTAATGCAGTAGGAACTATTACATTACCATTACACGAATCTTTACTTTTACCTGATGTTGTAGTTGAACATATTAGTTTTGCTATAGAAAAAATGAATATTGTATTAACAACAATCATTCCAGGTCTGAAAATAGGGGTGGAAATTTTATCAACTGAAGCAACAGATGATGGTGAAATAGGAAAGCGTATTTTTTTAGTATCCTATAAACCCAATAAGATGATTCCTTTGCGAAATGAATCTGAAGGGATTCGTAAAATTATCTCTATCTTAAGCCTATTAATTGTAGTTTATAATAATAGAAATATTGTTGTAGCCATTGATGAACTGGATGCAGGGATTTTTGAGTATTTATTAGGAGAGTTGTTAAAAATATTATCTGATCGTGGAAAGGGGCAGTTAATATTTACATCTCATAATTTAAGACCATTAGAAACCTTACATAAAAGTTGCATAGTTGTTACTACGACGAACCCTGAGAATCGATATATTCGATTAACTAATGTAAAGAGTACGAATAATTTGCGGAGTTTTTACTATAGGGATATTATTTTAGGAGAACAAAAAGAAGAGGTGTATCACGCAACAGATAATGAGGAAATTGCTTACGCATTGGGGAGTGCTGGGAGGCAGTAATGGCTAAGAAAAAAGTGGTTTAGGTTTATGCTTTAAATAACTTGCACCAACCCCTCTGTTCTTGTAAAATAGAGGTATAACAACTTATGTAGTATAAGAAATTTAGGAGGAATTGATTATGGCAGTGAAGATT
The DNA here is from genome assembly GCA_900544365.1 of uncultured Veillonella sp. Classification (GTDB taxonomy): domain Bacteria; phylum Bacillota; class Negativicutes; order Veillonellales; family Veillonellaceae; genus F0422. The sequence continues at coordinate 27,451 of UQVF01000019.1, forward strand.
GGTATTAATGGCTTTGGTCGTATTGGTAAATGTGTAATGCGCGCCGCTCTTAACAATCCAGATGTAGAAGTGGTAGCTATTAATGATACTGGCGATATTGAAGGTTCAGCTTTACTGTTCAAGCATGACTCTATTCATGGTAACTTGAGCTGTGATGTAACAATAGATGGAAATTACTTAGTAGTAGATGGAAAACGTATTCGTGTGTTCTGTGACCGTGATCCAGCAAATATTGACTGGTCTTCCGAAGGTGTTGAAATCGTTGTGGAATGTACAGGCGTATTCCGTTCCCGTGAAAAAGCAGCAGCTCATCTTGGCGGTTCTGTTAAGAAAGTTATTATCTCTGCACCTGGCAAAGATGAAGATAAAACAATTGTTATGGGTGTTAATGAAGGTGAATACGACCCAGCTTCTCACCATGTAGTATCTAATGCAAGTTGCACAACAAACTGCTTGGCTCCATTTGCAAAAGTATTGCATCAAGAGTTTGGTATTAAACGTGGTATGATGACAACAATCCATTCTTACACAAATGACCAACGTGTACTAGATGCACCGCATAAAGATTTACGTCGTGCTCGTGCAGCAGCGATGTCGATTATCCCTACAACAACTGGGGCAGCAAAAGCTGTAGCACTAGTATTACCTGAATTGAAAGGTAAATTAAATGGCTTTGCTCTTCGTGTGCCTACTCCAAATGTATCTGTGACAGACTTGGTAGTAGAGTTAGAAAAAGAAGTAACAAAAGAAGATATCAATGCAGCATTGCGTACAGCTGCACAAGGTGAATTGAAAGGTATTCTTGGTGTATCTGACTTGCCATTAGTATCTATCGACTTCAATGGTGATTCTCGTAGTTCTATCGTAGATGCAGATTTAACAATGGTAATGGAAGGCAATATGGCAAAAGTAGTAGCTTGGTATGACAATGAGTGGGGCTATTCCTCTCGTATTGTGGACCTAGCTGTATACATGAGCAAACAAGGCTTATAATCTGACAGGGGCTACGGTAGTAGTCCCTGTTTATCATGTCTACAGAAGCTCATAGGTTGTCCTGGGAAGCCTGAAAAGCTAGAAGGACTTATCAAGGTTTGTATGACATAATAGATTAGATTTCTAAATAGACTAATTCATATTTATTAGGTCTTACAATATTGCAGATATATAGGAGATAGCATGAAACTTTCACTAGCCAATATGAATGTAGTGAACAAAACAGTATTTGTTCGAGTTGATTTTAATGTACCTTTGAAAGATGGTGTTATTACGGATGATACACGGATTCGTGCCACATTACCAACATTACGCCATTTAATTAACCAAGGTGCCAAAGTAGTGATCGCATCCCATTTAGGTCGCCCTAAAGGAGAGCGTAAACCAGAGTTTACCTTAGCTCCTTGCGCCAAACGATTAAGTGAACTGTTAGAACAACCAGTTCGTTTTGTAGAAGATTGCATCGGGGACATCCCTGCACAAGCGGTAAGTGAGATGAAGTTCGGTGATGTGGTGGTATTGGAAAATCTTCGTTTCTACAAAGAAGAGGAAAAAAATGATCCTACCTTTGCAAAAGCCTTAGCTGATTTAGCAGAAGTGGGTGTTAATGATGCCTTCGGCGTGTCTCACCGTGCTCATGCCTCTGTAGAAGGAATTACGAAATACTTACCTATGGGAGCTGGTTTCTTATTAGAAAAAGAAATTCAATATGTAGGTGGTGCTGTTGAACATCCAGAGCACCCATTTGCAGCTATCATTGGTGGTGCAAAGGTAAGTGATAAAATTGAAGTTATCTCTAATTTGCTACCAAAAGTAGAAGTGTTGATCATTGGTGGTGGTATGGCGAATACCTTCGTAGCAGCCCAAGGACATAATGTAGGTACTTCTTTAGTGGAAGCGGATAAATTTGAACTAGCTCGTGAATTAATCGCTCGTGCGAAAGAAACCAATACAAACCTATTATTACCAGTAGATTTCGTTGTGGCTGATGCTTTTAGTGAAACGGCTAATCACAAGGTGGTGGATGCGACGTCTATTGAAGATGGTTGGATGGCATTAGATATTGGACCGAAGAGCCGTGAGCTATTCGCAGAGGCCTTAGCACCTATGAAAATGATCGTTTGGAATGGTCCTATGGGTGTATTTGAAATGGAAGCTTTCTCCGGCGGTACCAATGCAGTAGCGCAATCTGTGGCAGATGCTAGTGCTACTACGATTGTGGGCGGTGGTGATTCTGTAGCAGCTATAGAAAAAAGTGGATTAAGCCACAATATTTCTCATATTTCCACTGGTGGCGGTGCATCCTTAGAATATTTAGAAGGAAAAGTATTGCCAGGTATTGCAGCTTTACAAGAGGCGTAGGAGGTTATCATGCGACAACCGATGATTGCAGGAAATTGGAAAATGCATATGACGAATACGGAAGCCACTGTATTCGTTGAACAATTGAAAACCTTAGTGGCGGATGCTAGTTGTG
>UQVF01000020.1 GCA_900544365.1 uncultured Veillonella sp.
CAAAGGATGACCTTCTTTTTCTATTTTACTTTTCCCACAAACATTTTACACTAACAGATTCGATTAAACAATTTCTTTTTCTTCTTTTGTTAAATCTGCAAATACTCCTACTTCTTCAATAGAATTAAGTGTAATTCTATCGATAGCAATGCGCTGTAAGTATGTAACCGTTCCACCACAGGCTCCTATCATACGTTTCACTTGATGATATTTTCCTTCGTAAATAGTTAATTCACAAGAGTGAATCATTTCACCATCTTCATTTAGAACTGCATCATCTTCATGATATACGAACTTAGCCGGTTTGCACTCGGTTCCATCCCCTAACACCATGCCCTCTTGAATACGACGAATGCCTTCCTCAGACAAGGTGCCACTATATTCAACATAGTAGGTTTTAGCAATGTTCTTTTTACCATGAATAATTTTATGAGCCCACGGGCCATCATTAGTTAATAATAACAACCCCTCCGTATCTTTATCGAGTCGTCCTACAGGGAATACTTTCAACGTTTGGAATTCCTCAGGAAGTAACTCCATAATAGTAGGGTCTACAGGGTCTTCTACAGCTGTTACATATCCAGCTGGTTTGTGAAATTTAATATAATATTCTAATTGTGCTTGTACAACTTGATCTTGAACCGCAACAACATCTATATCTGGATTAATATGCATATCCTTTTTCTTGATAATAGTGTCGTTTACTTTTACTAGCCCTTGTTTGATTAAATCATGCACTTCTTTTCTTGTGCCAAAAGCTTTATGGGCTAAAAATTTATCAATCCTCACCGTAACCACCTTCTCTCACATGAGTATGAGATGTATCATTTAATATACAAATACGATTATAAGGGGATTGGTCACCCCAGAAATCCACTACACTAACGGCTGTATTACCCTGTGCTAAACGCCATAAACAGTTTAATGGAATACCTGTTAATGCACATAATAATGTGCGTATAGTTCCGCCGTGACAAACTACTAATAATCGCTCTCCATCTTTCATAAGGGATAATTCTTCTAGCAGTCTAGCATAGGCACGTTCTTGCACCATTTCTACGGTCTCCCCGTTAGGAATTGTTTTTTGTGACGGATCTTCATAAATAGCTTCGATTTCTCCTGGCCAGCGTTCATTAATTTCAGAATAGGTTAAGCTTTCCCAATCACCAAAGTTAATTTCTCGTAATCCTTCTGTAAAAGTAGTAGGAATATATCGGCCTTTTAAAATTTCTTCAGCCGTAACTCTAGCTCGTACAAGGTCAGAAACGATAGCTCTATCAAAATGTACATCTCGTAAAGCATTCCCCACATCCACAGCTTGAGCCATGCCTTTTTCATTTAATGGTATATCACTGAATCCTTGATGCTTTCCAAGATGGTTCCAATCCGTTTCACCATGGCGGACAAAATAAATTTGAATCATAGTATCTCCTATTATTATGTAAAATATGCTTGTAAGGCTTTTAATAATTGTAAATTTTGCTCTCGTGTTTTGACAGCTATACGAAACCAATTGGGACCTAGCCCCGTATAGTGAGAGCAGTCTCTAATTAAGATAGATTGATGATATAAGTTCAAAATCATATCTTCTAATGAATACTGCTCATGTAGGTGGCAGAGAATATAATTTACAGATGGTTCAATGCATTGTAACGGTTCTATCTTTGTAAGTTCCTTGTATAACCACTCTTTCTCCTTTTTTAGCACTTTACGAGTCTTTTGTACATAGTCTACATCTTGTAGAGCCTCTTCGCTGTATATTTGAGCTATATGATTTACAGACCAGGCAGGAATATGTTCTTTGATAAATTCTGTAATCATAGGGTTTGCCATCATCGCCCCAATCCGTAAACCAGGGACTGCGTAAAACTTAGTTAAAGAATGTACAACAATCACATTGTCATAGTCTTTTACATAGTTTCGTATAGAATAGGTATCCCCTAAAAAATCAATAAATGACTCATCAAAGACTAGATAATGACCATTTTTTTTACATACTTCAAATAGTTCGCCACTTCGATCTTTCCATAAGGTACCACAAGGATTATTGGGATTTCCAATAAATACTAAGCGATTCTTAGACTGATTTAAATCATGTAATATCGTATCTAAAGGATAGGCAAAATGAAATGATTCCTTATCGAATTGTAATTCATATTCTATGACTGTCAATCCACAAGAATGAGCACCATGGCTATACTCTGAAAATCCTGGAGCTGGCACATACACGGCTTCTATTTTTGGCAATCGGCATATGGCATAAATTAATTCAGCTGCACCATTACCAAAAGCGATGCATTCCTTTGGCATATCCCACAATTTGGACGTGATAGCAAAGAGGTCTGTCATATCTGGATCTGGATAATGTATCACATGTTGAAACGCAACATTCACAGCGTCCATTCCCTTAGCACTCATACCCAAGGGGTTAATATTAGCACTATAATCTAAAATCTTATCTAAGGAAGTATGCAACAGTCGGCTGGCTTTATGCACATTACCACCATGTACTTTTGGTATTTTTACCATTATGACCTCCTTTATCGTTCCATAAAAGTAATTCCTTCATTCGTGGTTTCCACTATATCCATGAAGGTAAGGTTTGGCAATTCCTGCTTCACTCGCTGCAGGCAGTGTACAATACTTGGTGAGTTAGGTGGAAATAGCAACCCCAATACAGTTCCACTATGGGCTATAATAGTTCCTATGGCATTACACTCTATTCCGATTTGATGTAAAGCATATAAATTAGCCTTATGCAATATACGTTGATTACCAAAAGAACTAATGGTAGAGGCTTCACCGATAAGTTTTACATTATGCTTGTGTATGCCTTCTTTGAATTTTGCTAAAGCTTCTACCATCAACTCTTCTTTTTCATCAATTAAAACATCTAAATTTTGCTGATGATTAAATTGTACCGTATCAATCGTACCACCTTCATCAAACATTACGATGCGCAGCGGTGGACATGTGCCTAATAATTCACAACATGTTCCATTTAAATAATCGAATTGCACAATGCCCGGATAAAAAGGTGCGTCCGTAGGCTCAATAGATAAGCAGATGGAGCATAATTGCTCCATAGATAGCTCATGCCCATGAGTTTTTGCAGTTGCCATAGCCACTACACTGATATCGGCACTACTGGATGCCAACCCTTTTCCTTGTAAAATATCAGAATGTAAATATACAGGTTTCGCCATAGATCTATGGATACCCAACGTATCCAATACCATGATGTAAGCTTGATAGGCTTTTGACTGTAAAGAAAGTGATGAATGAGGAAGCGGATATTGCACATCACCAATGGCATAGGAATAGCGATTAATAGGACAAGTTACTAGAAATCGTTGTCCTTTTATCGATCCTTGAATAAACTCTCCACAAGTGCCTGGAGTTCTTACATAAAATGCCAAATCTACTTCCTCCTTTCATTTATATAACACTTATAATAATTGCACCTAAAATGATAAAAACTTCTGATAATTCACACACAAACCCATACGTGTCCCCTGTTGTTCCTCCTAAATGTTTTGATATATAGGAGTTAATAATAAGGTTCACTAAGAGAGCGATCACAAATAAATACACATATAACAATTCATAACATAATATAGGTAATAATGCTAATAGGGTCGCTACTGGTAAAGCGTACTTAGGGGCATTAGCGGCAAAAAATTTACCAATACCTTCTGGCCTCGCATAAGGAAATTTTTGAATACTAATCACCATTGTATAACGACTCAATATGGGCATACTCACCAAAACTGTAGGAACTACTACAGTCGGTAGATTTGCTAGTAATTGCCACTTTAAGAGCGTTAAAAATACAAACCCTACTACTCCATTACTCCCTACCCGGCTATCTTTCATAATCTCTAATTTACGTTCTCGATCACGTCCTGAAAATAAGCCGTCACAGGTATCCATAAATCCATCTGCATGAAGTCCACCAGTAAATAGAAATTCAAAGATGACCAATATAAGCATCAGTAAAGATACCGGAATATAGGGATTCGCTAAGCTATACAGGGCCCACATAAAGGCACCGATAACAAGACCTACTAAGGGAAAATAGGTAACGGATGCACCAAAGTCTTCTACTTTCCACTCTGTTTGGTTTACAATTTTTAAGCGTGTTAAAAACTGAAGACCTACAAAAAATCCTTTCATATTCCACCTACCATTGATTAATTACATAAGTACTGACCATCGTCAACACAACACCTAGAATAGAAACAGTATACATCAAATATATAGTTTGATAAATATGTTTCCCTACCATAGATGTTATAGGATCTCCCATATAGGCCCGGAAGGTAACTTTATCGTGATATACATTTTGTCCGCCTAACCGAATATGTAATGCACCAGCTACGGAAGCCTCTGCATAACCTCCATTAGGACTAGGATGTTTATGTGCATCACGAATGGCTATGCGAATAGCATGTTTCCAATCTTTGCCACAGAGAAATGAGGCTATCACAAATAAAACACAAGTAATACGTGCAGGAATATAATTAACTACATCATCTAATTTAGCGGCAAATCGACCAAAGTATAAATAGCGGTCATTTTTATATCCTAACATGGAGTCCATCGTATTAATCGCTCGATATCCAATGGCGCCCCAGGGGCCTAATAAGACAAACCAAAATAGAGGAGAAATAATACCATCTACTGTATTTTCTGCTACTGTTTCAATGGTGGCACGAGTAATTTCACTTTCATCTAACTCGCTAGTTTTACGACCTACAATCCATCCTACTTTGCGACGTGCTTCTATTATATCTTGTTTGCGCAATAAATTAGCGATTTCTATACCTGACTCGGCTAAGCACCGCGGACTAATGGCGATATATAGACACAACAAAGAGACGATAGAATAACCGATAGGATGAATAGTACCACCGATAAACAATAGGCCCGTAACAATGATCATAACAGTAATTATGACTAACAAAACGGTAGAGATACCTAATAAGATTTGATGTTTCGGAGTAGTATTTTTTTTGTACAAAATATTTTCATAGAAAGAAATACAATTGCCAATCAATACCACTGGATGATATTTACTCCTAGGGTCGCCCAAAATAGTGTCTATTAAAAATGCGCCTAAGGGGATAAAATACACAAGATGGTGCAAAAACCATTCCATTAGTCTTGCTCCCATAAAGAGTTAATATAGTCCATGTCGAGATGTTCCTCTACAATCTTCGCTAACCGATTATAGGCAGCTTCTTTATGTTCAAAATAGCGGAATACAATATCCAATGGCTCTAATCCTTTTTTTGCACGCAATGCATTCAGAATAGAGCGACGTAATCCATCATTATCTAAAATACCGTGAATATATGTGCCCATCACTTGACCATTGCTAGTGACAAAACCATCGATTACATCTACTTTAGCATCACTACGCTTTTGAATGTGGAAACAACGTTCTCCCGGCCCTACTGGCTGAGTATCTCCCATATGGATTTCATAGCCTACAAGATTATCACCACTATAGTGAGTACCTAAGAAAGATAAGTTCTTCACATCAAAACAAACTTGATGTGTTAATTTTTCCGTTTTCATAGTAGTCGCTGTTGGAAGTAAGCCTAAGCCTTTCAATTCAGGAATATCACCTTCAATTCCTTCCGGATCGTAGAGCATTTCCCCTAACATTTGATTGCCACCACAAATACCTAACACTGGCACACCAGCTTCTGCTAAAGCATGAATATCTTTGTCATAACCATGTTCTTGTAAGTACGCCAAATCGGCTAATGTATTTTTCGATCCCGGCAAGATAACCATATCTGGATGACCAATAGGTTCCCCTTGTTTTACAAAACGGACGGACACATCTGGCTCATACGCAAGGGCATCAAAGTCTGTAAAATTAGAGATTTTAGGTGTTTGCATGACAGCAATGGTAATCTCCTTAGATACACCTCTATATTTACTTTCCAAAGCCACAGAATCTTCTTCGTCAATATCAAGGTTTTCAATAGCCGGAACTACACCTACCACTTTTTTACCTGTTTTTTCTTCAATAAAATCTAAAGCAGGTTGTAATAATGTGACATCGCCTCTGAATTTATTGATGATAATGCCTTTTACTAGATCTCTTTCATCTGGTTCTAATAATTCTAAGGTTCCTACCACAGATGCAATGGCACCACCACGATCAATATCTGCAATAAGCATAACAGGAGCCTTTGCTAATTTAGCAACACGCATATTAACTATATCATTAGCTTTTAAATTGACTTCCGCTGGGCTACCAGCACCTTCAATGACAATCATATCAAAATGATCATCAAGATATTGTAAACTTTCTTTTACTTTATCTAAGGCTGTTAAGGAATATTTTGTATGGTATTCTCTAGCACTATATACACCTACTGGTTTCCCCATTAATACGACTTGAGAGGATTGATTTCCTGTAGGTTTTAATAGGACAGGATTCATTTGTACAATAGGCTCTAAACCTGCTGCTTCCGCTTGCGCTACTTGTGCACGACCAATTTCATCCCCTGCTTTTGTAACATAAGAATTTAATGCCATATTCTGCGCTTTAAAAGGTACTGTTTTATATCCTTTATTGTGCAAAATGCGACACATTGCTGTAGCTAAAATACTTTTACCTACATTAGAACTGGTACCTTGAAACATAATCTTTTTAGCCATGGTGATTTACCTCCAATGCTTTTATATCAATTGTCATACCACTGATTGTCATATACGCTGCATCAGCCGCTTCTGCTACCATACGATTGACACGACCCATAATATCTCTAAATATACGAGCTAATTGATTCTCTGGCACAATACCTAAACCAATTTCATTGGTAACAAAAATAACCGTTTTTTCATCTTTTCCTCTATAAGATCGAATTGCATTGAGTACAGCCTGTACTTCTGAAAGTATAAATCTTTCACGGTTATTTATATCCTCCTGAGATGTAAAATCTCCATCTTGTAATACTAGATTAGTAGTCCACATTGTTAAGCAATCTACTAATACCACAGAGCATTCATCTAATACTTTTTGAATCTCTGCACTCATAGCATAGGGAATTTCATAATTGTTCCAGATCTTTTTGCGACGTTCTTGATGTAAATGAATTCTATGTTTCATTTCTTCATCATAGGCTTGACCTGTAGCAATATATCCTTTTTGTCCTTCCTTTGATAATGCCAGAGTTTCTGCAAATTCACTTTTTCCACTACGGGCACCACCAGTACAAAATATGATACGATTTTTCATAGTATACCTATACAAAGTTGCCCTTTATCAGTTATCATATGTACTATACGTTCATTAATAAAGGAGACAACTATGGAATTATTTAACTTAGACATCCAATTAATGGCCACTCTATGGGAAAATACATACCGTGCAGCCATCAAAGATCAAAATGGAAATTATGTAGCTTCTGTACGCATCATCGTGAATGTTCCACTTTCACCAGATCGGTTACCACCGAATGCCCCAAAAGCAGAGCCACAATTATTTGTATTGGTAGAAGATGCTGTGATGGAATCAGAAGACATCATTCAGTTTGAAACCTTATTATCTGTACACATCCGTGAAAAATTTAAAAATGAAATCGATCAGATTTATTTCTTCTATCCAAGCCCTGAAGATGTGTTAAATAAAACTGTAGATGTACAAGAAGTACAACATTAATTACAGTAACTACATACATAGTATTATAGCACATCCAAGAAGATTTGATAGAAATAATATAAGAGATACTAAAAGGAGGTACCCCACATGGAGTACCTCCTTTTATATGGTAAACTATTTCACTTCATCTTCTACGCGAGCTAAGATAAATAGCAAGTCGGATAGGCGATTCAAATAGCGAAGATTCGACATATGAATCTCTTCTGTTTCTCCTAATTTCCATAGGTCTCGTTCTGCACGGCGAACGATGGTCCGACCTAAGTGCAAGAAGCTAGATGTTTTACTATCACCAGGTAAAATAAATTTAGATAGTGGCTCTAATTGTTCATCAAATTTATCGATGGTCTGCTCTAAATTAGTCACATGCTCATCTGTAATAGTAGCTTCTTGACCTAAGCTAGAGATATCAGCCATAATCATCCATAGTTCTTTTTCCAGTTGCAATAATGTGTCTTGCACCACTTGTTTATCCGAGTATGCGCGCGCTACTCCGAGAAAAGCTTGCGCCTCGTCAATGGTTCCATACGTACAAACACGTTGAGATGCTTTGCTTACACGTTCACCAGTGTATAACCCAGTAGAACCTGCATCGCCTGTTTTCGTGTACACTTTTGCCATAGTATACCTCCTTAACAATTAGAAATCTTACGATTCTTGTAACATAAGATAGGTGTTACTACCTTTATATGCGACTCGCTATGTCACGCAAACGTTGAATACGACTTTCTGTAGATGGATGCGTGCTAAATAATTGAGTCATAGTGGAAGAAATCCCACTTAAAGGATTAATAATAAACATGTGTGCTGTAGATGATACACGGCTTTCACTTTGACCTGGTAGCACACCAAATTTAGCATAATGCTCGATTTTAGCTAATGCAGATGCTAACGATAAAGGCTTACGACTCATCATAGCCCCTTCTTCATCTGCTAGATATTCACGAGAACGTGAAATTGCCATTTGAATTAAGCTAGCTGCCAATGGAGCTAAAATAATAGTGCCGATTAAGGCTAAAGGATTAGAATTTTCCTCTTCATCACGGCCACCAAAAATAGCTGCCCATTGTAACATATTCGCCACCATCGCAATAAATCCTGCCATGCTTGCTGCAATAGTGCTAATTAGTGTATCTCTATGTTTCACATGAGAGAGTTCATGAGCCAGAACACCTTCAATTTCATCATCAGTTAAGAGATTCATAATACCCGTCGTCACAGCCACTGCTGCATGCTCAGGGTCACGACCTGTAGCAAATGCATTAGGCACTTCTGATTCAATTATATACACTTTTGGCATCGGTAAACCAGCATTATGAACTAATTTTTTTACAATATGAAAGATGTTAGGATTGTTTTGCTCTGTAATTTCTTTTGCATCATACGCACGTAGTACCATAGACGCACTATTCCAATAGGTATAGAAGTTGATACCTAATGAAATAATAAACATCACTACCATTCCAGAGTGACCTCCAACCATTTGACCGATCACCATCAATAATCCTGATAATAATGCCAACAAGGCTGCTGTTTTTATATTATTCATGTATTCCTCCTACTTAGATATATTTTAGAATATATATACTTAATTATATCATATACAGTTTAAAAGAATCATGAAGTATTCTACTCATATTTTATTTTTACAACCTTAGCGCCTTCACGGTCTGCATGAAGCACAAAGCGACGACAATCAATATCGTGATTCATAAAGACAGAGCTCATGGCATCTGCCACGGTCACCCCATGTTCTGGAGAACAATAGGCAATTAAAGTAGAACCTGAACCACTAATAGTAGACCCATAGGCTCCATGTTCCTTAGCAGCCGTAAATACTTCGTCACAATATGGAATCAAAGTTTTACGGTATGGCACATGTAGATAATCCTGTAACGCTACAGACAAATTATCCATACGATTTTGTATCATCGAACCTACGAATAAAGTAGCAAACCCTACATTGGCAACTGCTTCCTTATAACTTAATTCCGTTGGTAGTACACTACGGGCATAAGATGTTTCTACGATCACTTCTGGTACTACTACAGCAAACGTTAAATTACTTGGCACATCGATATGGGAATGAAATACCGTGTCATTCCCACCAACAGCACAGACTAAATTTCCCATAATAGCTGGCGCTACATTATCTGGATGCCCTTCCATATCATTAGCAATGAGTAATAACTGGTCCTTGTTTAGCGGCTCTTGTAAATAGGCATTTGCCAATAGTAAGCCTCCTACAATAGCGGTAGAACTACTGCCAAGTCCTCTTGACGGAGGAATTTGTGTATTAGAATGAATATGACCGTATACCGGTGTAGTATTCACCTCTTTAAATACACTTTCCATGGCAATACCCACTAGATTTTGACTATGGTCTTCCTGTTCCAATAAGTCTGCCCCAAAACCTTCAAAAGTATATGTATTAGATGTAGCCTCTGTATCAGGTTCAAAGGTAAATACATTATATAAGTTTAATGCGACTCCTAGGCAATCAAATCCAGGACCGCAATTGGCACTCGTAGCCGGTACTTGTACCGTAATAGATTTCATGAACACTCCTTTATTCAACCATGATGCGGATGACACTACCCACTTCTCTAACGACTCGTAAATGGTTGAAAGAATCAATTAAATTTTGAATATACGCATGAGGGCATTTAGAAGTAATGATCGCTAATGTAGCCGTATCATTATCTGCTTTACGTTGAATCACTGAATGAGCAGAAATGCGTTGTTCTGCTAATTTGGTTGCTACTTTTGCCAATACACCTGTAGAGTTATCCACAGTCATGCGAATGTAATAAGCAGATTCAATTTTGCTGGAACTATACATTGTTTTTTGTGGATAATAGAACTGTTTCATCTCCCCTGTTTTGCCTTGCACCACATTGCGGGCTACTTCCATCACATCACTCACGATAGAGCTACCTGTTGGTAAACTACCGGCTCCACGACCGTAGAACATAGCATCATCAAAGCCATTGCCACGTAAGAATACAGCATTAAATGAACCTCGAACAGAAGCTAATGGATGTGTGTTGGCAATAAAGGCAGGATGTACATTCAAGGACAACCCTTTTTTCGTTTCTCTCGCAATACCTAATAATTTAATCGTATAGCCAAACTCTTTACCAAATTGGATGTCACTAGCATCAATTTGTGTGATTCCTTCACAACTTACATCTTCAAAAAAGATACGTTTATTAAAGGCAATAGAACCTAAGATAGCTAATTTACGTGCTGCATCATAACCTTCCACATCGGATGTAGGGTCAGCTTCCGCATAGCCTAGCTCTTGTGCTTCTTTTAGTACTTCTTCGTAGCCTAATCCATCTTCACTCATTTTAGACAAAATAAAATTTGTGGTGCCATTTAAAATACCCATAATTTCAGTAATTTGGTTACTACCAAAGGAATCATATAAGGCGCGGATGATCGGAATCGCCCCAGCTACACTCGCTTCAAAGCGTAAATCCACATGATGCTTCGTAGCTAATTCCATTAAATAAGGGCCAGCCTCTGCTAATAAATCTTTGTTGGCAGTTACTACATGTTTTCCCGCAATGATAGATTCTTCAATACAAGTTCGGGCAAAGGTGGTACCACCCATCACTTCTACTACAATATCTACAGATGGATCTTGTAAAATTTCTTTATAATCTGTTACAAATGTAGCCGTTGCAGGTAGTGTAACATGACTATATTTGTCTGGATTTCTAACATAAATTTTATCCACAATCATTGGTACATCAATACGATTTTGTATGACATCTAAATTTTTTGTTAATAGTTCAACTGTACCTTGACCAACAGTACCAAAGCCCAAGAGGGCAATCTTTACGCCTTGCTTCATTCTCTATCTCCTTAAGCACTAGGCTTGACCAATTAGTTCAACCTTAATAACTCCTTCTAATTGTCGTACTTCGTGCAAAACATCTTCTACTGGTAATGTTAATTCCTTCGTTTCAAAGGAAATATTCACATGTGCTACACCTTGTAGCGGCAAATTCTGATTAATTGTCAATACACTGCCGTTATAATCTGCAATGATCCGTAAAATATTAGATAACATACCAGATTCATTAGAAATCAGTGCATTAATAGACACAATTTTACCTTGTGAAAGTTCATAAAATGGAAAAACATAATCTTTATATTTATAATAGGCAGAACGACTTAAATCCATTTTTTCCACTGCTTCATTAATCGTTTTCGCTTCTCCTAATTGTAAAATAGATTTTACTTTAATTGTTTTTTTTATCGCCTCTGGTAAAATTACTTCATTCACTAAATAAAATTTGTCTTTTTTGCCTTTCACAGCCATAACTACACCTCTTCACTACTAGTGGAAACGGAACTTGCGATGTGTTGTCCATATAAAGTAAATACGGAATACATACCAATAAAGAATGGAATATATTCGGCCACAATCCGCCATGCCACTGCAACTAGCCCCACAGTTCCAATGGGAACAAAGGAGGCAAACATATACACAAATAATCCTTCAGCAACTCCTGTTCCCCCAGGCGTGGGAGCAAAATATAAAATCAAATTTAATAAAATCATGCGATTTAAAATTTCAACAACACTAATATCTGACGTAAACGCATACATTAAAGCCGGAGCAATAGCATATAAGAATAATAAGCTCAATCCTGACTCAATGAACACAATGAAAGATTGCATTGGATTTGCATATAATAAACTAAGTCCTCCATTACATTCATCCAACTTGATAAGCCATCCTTTTGGATTTCCTTTTTTCATCATTTTACATATCCAAGTTACCAAGCGTTTCATAAGTCGCGTTTGTAATAGATAGATTCCCATAAATGTTGAAATTACAGCAAAGATAGATATACCTAGCAATTGTGTATTCGTAATATAAGGTACTTCAATAGGATCTACTAGTAATATAATAGGTAACATAACTATTAAAAATAAAATGGAAAACACTGTACGTACTAGTACAATAGGTGCCGCTTTACCAATAGGTACATGATAGGAACGCAAAATTAAAGCTTGCGCTACAGCACCACCACTAGCACCGGGAGTTAACATGGCCATGAAATAATTACCAAATATAACTCGTAAAATGGCAATTAAGGATAAACTATATCCACCCATACGTACCAATCGTTGCAGACGCAATCCATCAAAGTACATTCCTAAAGCAAGTGCTAGTATTGCCAACAATAAAGATGTAATGTTGAATGTACCTAGCGTAGCTAATGAATCTAAATCAATTGTAAAATAAATTGTTATTCCTGACACAATCAGAAGCAACAATCCAATTAAGATTCCTCGCTTTATCATGGTACTCATGAATGGTCTCCTTCATTCCATTGTCCATAATGAATCAGACTAATATCTTGAGTACTAATATATTCTTTCACTCTAGTCGAAGTCATAGCAGATCGTTCTTCATCCCAATGATATCCCCAATCATATAAGGATCGAAGTGTCTTATTATCTTTGCCAGGATGTGTCATAATTTCATGAACTCCTTCCTTCTTAGCAACCTTTCCTAAAATTGCTAACAAGGCATTTTCCTTCAACTGTCCACCATTCATCATACCCCAAAAATATAGGGGCGATGAAAATCCTAAGTCTCTAGATGTAGCATAAGCTTGTTGTGTAATGACCGTAAGCCCAACTTTACCAATCCAACGTCCTAATGAAGACACACCATTCAATAAAAATGGAGTTTCATCAGGCATACGAACCTTAGTTAAACCATAGCGCTTCATTTGTTCTGCCACGATAGGCAACACTTGTGGTAGCACATGCATATGTTGATGTCCATCCACATGAGTAATTGGTAATCCCGTAGACATTACTTTTTGAAATTGTGCTTCAATTTCTTTTCGTAATTCATTTCCCTTTATTTGCCCTGTAAACAGCCGTTTTATAAATTCTGTATGTGTCATAGGAAATTTGCCATCTATAAGCAGACTTGGAACTTCTTTAGGATCACAAATTGGTAAAAGACCACCAACCAAACATATATGTATACCTACACCCAATGTAGGTGTTGTCTTAGCTAACGAGACGGCATCCTCAAAATAATCTCCAGATGCCAATAAAGACGTACTTGTTACTATTCCTTGTTGATGACTTTCTAAGATTCCTTCATTAATAAGAGGATGCAAACCAAAGTCATCTGCATTCACAATTAGACGTTTCATAGTTACCTTCCTGTACGCACTAAATGGATAATTGTATTATTATTTTACCAAAATTATTGTTGTTTGGATAGACAAAGTTTTCTTTCTTGTACTTTATACATGCACAAAGCTCCTGCTATGGCAACATTTAGAGATTCCATAGGACCATACATAGGAATGGAAATTCGCTGGGTAACCAGTTGTAATATATCTTCTGAGATGCCATTGGCTTCATTTCCTAAAGCAAGCATTGTTGTCTCTTCATAAGTAGGTTGTCCATAGTCGACACTATCTTCCAGCACGGTTCCATACAGTTTGATTCCTAATTCTTTGAGTTTTACCACATCATCCGTTGAGACATTTATATAAATCGGCAGTTTACACAACCCACTCATAGTACTGCGCACTGTTTTTTCATTATATATATCAACAGTATTAGGAGTTAAAAACATTGCCTCTACACCAGCACCTACAGCAGTTCGAATTAAAGTACCTAAATTACCTGGATCTTGTACACCATCAACGAGCACATATAGAGCATTTTCTTTTACTTTAAAATCTTCTAATCGTCGTACTTTTTGACATACTACAGCAATGACACCTTGTCCATGCACGGTTGTTTCAATCCCTTTCCATAGGCTCTCTGAAATGGAAAATACCTGCACATCATAGGTATCACATAAAGATAACAATGGGTGTAACTGCTCCTGTTTTATAGATTCTGTATTAACAATTACATACCGTACTGTACCAGTAGGCAACATATCCATGACTGTACGATATCCTTCCGCTACAAATTCCTGATGTGTAGTACGATATTTTCGTTTATACAGTTGCACAATGTGCTTAATTTTTTTATTATCTCGTGAAGTAATCTCTTCCATATTACCCTTTCTTTATGCATTCCATAATTGATAGAATAAACCTTTTTGAGCTAGCAATTCTTCTAACGCACCTTGTTCTACAATTTCACCATCGGATATGACAATAATTTGTGTAGCATCACGTAAGGTTGATAAACGGTGTGCTATGGCTATCATCGTTTTTTCACCTTTCATATCTGCAATCGATTGTTGTAGTAATTCTTCTGTATGACTATCTATATTTGAAGTAGCCTCATCGAATACTAATAATGATTTATTCTGTACTAAGGTTCTGGCCAAGGACAATAATTGACGTTGCCCCTGTGAAAGTAAAGATCCTAAGTATCCCACAGGCGTTTGATATCCTTCTTCTAAGCGTTGTATTGAGATATCTAAATGAGCTCGTTTAGCTGCTTCTTTTACCATTTCTGACGTAATAGCACTATCAAATAAAGAGATATTCTCTTCAATAGAACCTTTAAACAAATGAGAGTCTTGGAATACGTAGCCCATAGATTGGCGTATAATTCTTGGGTCCAAAGTACTTAAATCATGTCCATTAATACGAATAGAACCTTTAGTAGGCTGTTCAAAACCAAGTAGTAACTGCATCATCGTTGACTTACCACCACCAGATGGACCTACTATCCCTAAGAATTCTCCCTCTTGTAAAGACCAATTAATATCTTTCAACACATAATTTTCTGTTCCATCATAGGAGAAATAGACATGATCAAACTCGATAGAATAAATTGCAGAAAATTCCTCTGGCATGACAACATTCTCTTGAACCTGCTTTATTTTACTTTCCAACATTGGTAAAATACGTTCTGCTCCTGCTAAGGCAGACTGTAGATTACCATATTTTTCAGCAATTTCTTTGATAGGTTCAAAAATGCGATTAATATATTGTAAGAATGCAAATACTGTACCAGCTTCAGTTATGGAGTCAAAATATCCGGTTACAGTAAAAATAGCAATCAAAGCGACAAAAAATAATCCATCTACAATAGGTCTAAAAATAGCAAATGTTTTTACCTCAAATAGACCTGCTTCTAAAAACTCTCGACTTACTTTATCGTAGCTTTTTTCCATAATGATTTCACCAACATAGGTTTTAATCATCAAAATAGCATTCAACATTTCCTGTACAGATGCATTGGATGCCGCAACCTTACTACGAACGCCTCTGAAAGCTTTTCTAGCGTACTTACGATAAATAAAAATAACTCCTGTAAATACAGGCACTAATAGTAATACTATGGTAGCTAATGTTGTATCTATCAGAAACATAAATACTAGTATACCAATAATCTGAAAGATACTACTACTTATTTTTACCAATACTTCTGTGTATAAGGTGCGAATTGATTCTGTATCGTTCGTAACTCTTGTCACTAGATTTCCTACAGGATATGCAGTAAATTCTCTAGGGGTCATAGTTAATATATTTTCAAAAATTTTATTTCTAATATCAAAGATAATACGTTGTCCAAAACTTTGTAATGCATAGTTTTCTATACCTAATGCAATCATTCCAAACAAAATTACTCCAATATAACCTACTGCATATTTCGTTATGAGTCCCATATCTTTAGTTGCTACACCTACATCTATGAACTCTTTCATAATGACAGGACGTATTAGTTGCACACCTAGCACCAACAGTAACATGCAAACGCCAAGACACATATAGGCCATATAAGGTTTGATAAAAGTGCATAAATGCAATAGCACATGATAATCTGTTTCTTGTTTAGTTCTCATCGCTATCCCCTCGTTTTTGCAACATCACCAATTGATGATACATACCTTTTTGTTGTAATAATTCTGCATGTGTACCAAATTCAACGATGTGACCTTCGTGGAACACATAAATACGATCTGCACCTTCTAATGCCTCTAGGCGCTGCGAAATGCATACAATAGTCTGTTCTGTATTAGAACGTAATGTTTCTAAGATATGACCTAAGCTATGAGCATCTAACGCAGAGAAAGCATCATCTAGCAACAAGTAAGGAGCATCTTTATAGAATGCACGAGCCAATGAAATTCGTTGTCGTTGTCCTCCAGAAACATTGGAACCGCCCTCTTCTAAGCTGTCATGTTTGCGTGCACCTTCAATGCGTTCCTCTAAATCTCTAAATAGTCCCGCTCGCTCCGCCGCTTCTTCAATGGTTATCCTAGAACTTTCATCATTCGTATAACCAAATTGAATATTATCTCGGATGGATACACTTAGTAATGAAGGAGTAGATGGTGCATAGGCAATACTATTGCGCAATGTACTAAGTGGAATATTTTGAATATCTGTAGAACCAAAATAAATACTGTTTTTAGGGGCATGCTGAATATCTAATAATAATTTAAATAAAGTAGATTTTCCCGATCCTGGCCCACCAACGATACCAATAAAAGCTCCTTTTGGAATATGCATAGATATATCTTTTAAAATTGGTTCCTTACTTGTAGGATAGGCAAAATTTAACTCTTTAATGTGTATATCTTCTAGCGCTAAATGACCTACCTGTTCTTGTATTTGTTCTTGAGGAAGTTCAAAAAACTCTTCCATTCGTTCTAAAGAGGCAAAACCTTTTTGCAACACAGATGTTAATGATCCAATTGCCATAATAGGACCTATTACAAGCATGACATAGCCGTTAAGTGCCACAAATTCCCCTACTGTTAGTTCACCATTGATAATAGCTTGACCACACACATACATATTGAGAGCATAGCAAACAAAGGGTGCCATATATGTCAAAGGAGTTAATAAGGAGTCGATGCGCACCACATCTAAATTATTTTCATAGTTTGTTTCATTTACTTTTGTGAAACGCTTCCAGCTTGTATATTCTTTATTGAACGCTCGAATCACTGCCATCCCTAAGAATAATTCTTGCGCATATTCTGTTACGTCACTATAAGAACTTTGTGCTTTCTTTTGGCGTCCTCGTAGATGTTTTGAAAGTTTCAACATACCATACACAATTAAAGGCATTGGTAAAATCGTCACCACAGCTAACCATAGCGACATTTTTTGAACGAGGATACAAAATGCAATAACCCCAAAGAATAAGGCATCTACAAACAACATAACTCCTAATCCCAGAGATACACGCAAAGATGTGACATCATTTGTCATCAGCGCCATAACCTTCCCTGGACCATGTTCATCATAATAGGATGTAGGAATGCGCAAAGCATGACGAAATAGCTCTCGACGTAAATAGAACTCAAAATTACGAATAGATCCCAAGAGCATGTGACGGGAGATGAATTTTAGCACAGTAATCACAATACCTAGCAGTACAAACAAACCAACGTAATGCCAGATTCCATCTTTTCCTACATATAATGTATTGATGGCTTCCCCCATCCAGGTAGGAACCAATAAGAATAATCCATTAATTGTAAGGAGTAGAATAATTCCAATGATATATTTATAGGAATGTTCTTTAAAAAAGTATCGGAATAAGTGAAAACCTTTCATAGGTACCCCCATTCTATTATGATTTCGATTTTTTTCGATAAAGTTTATTTACTAATTTTATTGTACCATGTTATAATGTCATTATACAAAAGATATTATTCCGTATTTTAAGGAGGAACATACAATGGAAAAACGTACAGGTGTAGTAACATTTGCAGGTAACCCAATCGCTTTATTGGGTAAAGAAGTTAAAGTAGGTGACAAAGCTCCAGCTTTCACATTGTTAGACAATGGCTTAGGTGAAAAAACATTAGCTGATTATGCAGGTAAAGTAAAAGTTATCTCTGTAGTACCATCTTTGGATACTGGCGTATGTGATGCACAAACTCGTTGGTTCAACCAAAATGTTTCTAAATTAGGCGAAAACGTTGTTGTACTGACTGTATCCGTAGACTTACCATTTGCTCAAAAACGTTGGTGCGGCACTGCAGGTATCGACCAAGTAGAAACATTATCTGACCACCGTGATCTTTCTTTCGGTGAAAACTATGGCTTCGTTCTTGAAGGCTTACGCTTATTATCTCGTGGTATTGTTGTTATTGACAAAGACGACGTGGTTCGTTATGTAGAATACGTACCAGAAGTAACTTCTGCTGTTAACTTTGATGCAGCTGAAGCAGCTACTAAAGCGTTAGTATAATCGTTATTTACAAAGTATATAAGGGTGCAGTGATTCATCACTCCACCCTTTTTTATTGGAAAGGTCCATATGAATTATTTTTTACAACAAGTGTCTACATTTTTTCAGTGGGTGTTAAACTTCACTTTGTTTTCTATCGGTATCGTTTTAACCGTAGCTGTTTTAAACACAGCATTTTATATTGTGACGCTTATACCAGGTTTATTCACAACAGATGTAGTATACACTACATTTTTAGAAGAAATCATTAATTTTTTCTTATTTTTCGAGTTCTTATCTTTAGTAGTGAAATATTTTAAAAATAATTTCCACTTCCCTCTTCGCTATTTTATCTATATTGGTATAACTGCTATTATCCGATTGATCATTGTATCTCATGAATCTTCGATGGATTTATTTTTATGGTCATCTGCTATTTTAGCATTAGTCATCAGTTTAGTCTTAGTAGTTCGATATGGTAAAGAACCTAATAGTAGTGAACGATTATAAGATATCCACCACTTAATACAATTACAATAGCAATATAGGTAAATATGTATACCATATATCATCTTGATATTTTATATTTAAAATATGCAAAAAGGACTGTTCACGATTTCGTGTTCAGTCCTTTTATTATGCCGATTACTATGTTTACTATATGATTGTGAAACTATGACTAATTTCAAGTTTTCCATTATCACAATCTATATATTTACTACTTTACATCCATGATACATTATAGAATGTTACGAGTATACTCTGCATATAGAGCTTCTAATTCAAGCACTTTTTCATTCATTTCTACTTGTAATGTAGACGCCGTATCATAATCACCTTTTGCCAATGCCTCAGTGATGCGAGTGAATAAAGATTTGCTTTCTACACTATCTTTTGCCAAGTATAGGCGCAATGTATTCACTTTGTTCCAGTTTGCACTATCAAAGGCATCTGCTGCATCATGGATGGCTTGTAAAGAACGCACTAATTGAACATTAGCCGGTACAATACGATTTGCTAATTCTAATTTCCAACGATTTAATACACCAGCCATAAATGAATCCATCAAATCTTTATCAAATGCTCCACCTAAAGTTAAGGATGCTACTTTCTCTGGATTATTTGTATAGCCTTGAATATTTTCCCACACAGTAGCAGGTGCTTTACCAAATTTACGATCTCGTTCTTCGGCTGTGAAATCATCAAATACATCAACTTCTGAGCGATATTCACGAGATGCTTCTAAATAATCAGCCGCTTCCCCTTCTTTTTTGGACAATTCCGCCAAAATTTCTTCTGGTGCTTTACCAGATGTAATGACATATTTCATTCCATCGAAAGCAGATAAGTAGATCAGTGCCAATGCTGTGTATGTATTTGTATATGGGTTTGGAGAACGCAATTCAAAACGAGTTGCCATTGGTGTATCCACATCGCGAATCAAACCACAAAGAATAGTCCGGTTACGGCTTGGCAACGCAGGATCTGTACCCAAGGATGTAACGATACATACAGGTGCTTCAAAACCTGGTTTTAAGCGGTTTAAGGAGTCTGTTGTGGACGAAATGAATGGGTTAATCGCTTCGTAGTGTTTTAATAGACCCATGATAGCGCCGTATGCCAATGGGCTAGCATGTTCTTTGCGTAAATCCGCTGGGGAGAACAAGTTGTGCACTTTGCCATTTTTCATTTTTACCATCACACCGAAATGCGTATGTTCACCAGAACCTGCTACACCGATGATTGGTTTCGCATTGAAAGTAACATCTAAGCCATTTTCACGGAATACTTCACGAACGATGATACGAGCTTGCAATTCATTATCCGCTGTTTGTAATGGATTATTTGTGTATTTCCAGTCAATCTCTAATTGTTCTAATACCCAGTCTACATTACCCTCGTCATCTAGTTTCGCTTTTACACCGCCAACTTCTTTATGGCCCATCTCTGCATGCAAACCATATTTATCTAGCAAGGATACTGCTTTCTCTAAGGCTGTACGAACGGAACCATGTGTACGTTGCCAATATTGTTCTTGTAGTTTTTGAGATACGGATAGCGCTTTTGCGTCTACATTTCTGGACGGTGTTTTCACCCAAAATTCCAATTCTGTAGCAGATGTAAAGATAACGTCAGCGATTTCATTAGCATCGATAAATTCCATACCTTTCACTTGGTTCGCTTGTAATAATTTCATCAATTCTTCTTTTACATATTCACAGCTACGTTTTAAGATAGAACGAGAATCTACATAGCGATCGCAGTGCTTTAAGAATGCTGGAATACGAAGTGTACCTGTTGGTTTGCCTGTAGCCTCATCAATGTGTTCATAGTTGTAGTCTACAAACCAGTTTACACTTGGATCACCCCACATATCTACACGTGCATTGTTTAAGGTTGCAATATTTGTCAATACAACAGAGGAACCATCTGTTTGTACTGCGCGACCTTCAAAGAAAGATTCATAATCATCAAAGAATTGCTCCATTGGAATTTTTTCATCTGTATCATTACCAGCAAGGTCAACCCCTACTAAAGATACAAAACGAATTTCTGGATGTTGTTCTAGTAAGGCAAGAACACCTTCTTTACCATATTGGCCTGCTGGAATGTAATATAATAATTCTTTGCTCATGATAAACCTCCTCATAATAAACAAAAAGACTCCAAGAAACTATGTTTCTTAGAGTCCTCATTGACTTAGTATTATATTATATGATTATAATAACATAATCAATTAAGTCTGTCAACACATTAGTTGACTTTTGCAAGTTCTTCTTTGACAATCGCATTGACTAACTTGCCATCTGCACAACCCTTAGTCTTTGGCATAACCAACGGCATAAGGTCACCCATCTTAATTGGTGCAGTTAGAGTGGAAATCGCTTCTACCACAATGTGACGAATTTCTTCTTCACTTAATTGGGCAGGCAAATATTTGGCTAATACATCCATCTCTGCTTTCACTTGAGTCACTAAGTCATCACGATGACCTTTCTCAAACTCAGCTAAAGAATCTTGGCGAATTTTCATCTCTTTCGCTAATATAGCGAGAATGTCTGAATCTTCTAATTCAATTTTCTTATCGATTTCTGTATTTTTTATGGCGCTATTTACCATGCGAATGACTGAAAGAGCCACTTTACCCGCTTCGCGAGCTTTCATAGCTTCTTTCATATCTGTTTTAAGCTGATCTTTTAAGGACATGTTGTACCTCCAAGATTGACTTACGCTTTGAATTTGCGTTTTCTTGCTGCTTCAGATTTTTTCTTTCTTTTTACGCTTGGTTTTTCGTAATGTTCGCGTTTGCGTACTTCAGATAAAACACCTGCTTTTTGGCAGGAGCGTTTAAAACGACGAAGTGCACTTTCAAGCGATTCATTTTTACCGACTTTAATTTCTGACATCTATATCCCCCCCTCCAAAACGTATAATGGAAGTGCAGGTAATTTATATACGCACATACAGATATTATAAGCAGTTGACATATATTTGTCAAGCCTAGTCCCCTATAGTTTCTAGGAATTTATCTTATAATTTCATTTCCATGCCAATTCGATACATACGACCATCGATATATAAATCATGTACTTCACGGTTTAATAAGTTATCAATTCCTACATAGGCAGATATTCCATTATTCCATTTTTTATTGACACTGAAGTTTAATGTGTTAAAAGAGTATTCATTATAACTATTAGCGCCGCGATTTCGCGCTTCTTCAAAACCATATTTATATGTAAAGCTATTCCATAATACAGCACTATATCCATTGGATTTATGGTCATCATACATAAGTTGTAACGTGCTTACTGATCTTGGACGATTACCTAAGCGTTCGCCAGTTGTCATATCTTTCGCATCGATATAGTTGAAGGTCCCTTTTACAGTAAGACGGTCAGTTACTTTATGACCTAGACTCAACTCTACCCCTTGAATTTTCGCTTTACCTACATTGTAATATTGATGACGTTGTGATACACCTGGCACATCAGATTGTATCCGATGACTATCAATTAGATTACTTACACGTGTATGGTAATAGGATGCTTTACCAAATGTTTTACCCCGTTCTGCTTCTAAAGCAACATCAAAAGATGTAGAAGTTTCAGGTTTTAAGTTTGGATTTCCTATAATATTTAACACTCCCATTGGTGTTGTATGGAACATATTTAAGTATAATTCTGAAATACTTGGAGCTTTGTATCCTTTACCAAAGTTGAATTTCATCCGTGTATGGGTATCGATTCCATAAACTAAACCCAGCTTTGGTGTTACATTATGTCCAAATTGACTATTGTGTTCATAACGAATGGCTGGTGTAAAAGAAAGTTTTGCATTGACTTGCCACAAATCTTCTACGTATGTTGCCCAAGAATCATAATGAAATTTTTTAGTTTGTTTCATTTTATGTGCATCCAACCCACCTAGACGCGTACCTTCATAGATAACACGTCGGTACTCACCGCCAAATGTTACATTATGATGATCCCCTACATACATAGTGTCCTTTCCTTCGAGGACAATATTTTTGTACTTAGCCGCATCATAATCACTAGCAGGATATAAAGATTGATAATCAAACTTCAATGATGTTGGTGGTGTTGGTGGTTTACTTGGCATCATCACATTGATAACGCCTTCAGGTAAAGTGCGGCCATCTGTCATACGGTAAGATTTGTCTAATTGACTATAATAAGTAGAAATTTCATAGGCATTTCTTGTTGTTTTACCTGTATAGGTAATACCAGTTTGAATACTCTTATTATCAAACAGCTCTTGCTTATTCAAATTGACTGGAACCATTTTGGGACCCGCCATAAATACCATTCCACTTTTATGGAATACAGTAGCATATTTATCGGCATTATCAGTTTGTAGTTTTTCTTTAAAATAACTGAAATCTACTTTAATTTTATTTTGGTTAGCATTTTTTAAATCATAAATAACACTACTATTATAGGATTGCTTATGTCCATACATGATACGACGATATCCTTCTGTATAGCCTGTTAATTGTTTTGTTCTCGCATTGAAAGTCTGATCTGCCATATGTCGATTAATAGGTCTTTCTTTCGTCACATTCACATTGAAACTTGCATTCCAACGATCTTGAGTCCCACTATTAAACGTATAATGTGTTTGCTCATGTTTAGTACCGCTAGATACACCTAAAGATTGTGACATATCGGTAGGCTGCTTCGTAATAATATTAATGATACCGCCCATAGCATCTGATCCATATAAAGCAGAGGATGATCCACGGACAATTTCAATGCGATCCACTTGGTCTAAATTAATGCGGCGCAAGGTGTACACATTCGTCGTATTAGATGCATCTTCACCGGCTAAGCGACGGCCGTTTACGAGCACAAGGGAATGGCGTGATTCCATACCACGAATCATTACCTGATTACCAGTCATGCCTGCTTCTGATAAATTAATATTATCGGCTAATTGTAAAGCACTTTCTACTGTATCTGCCCCTAAGCGTTTCATACCTGATTGAGTAATAACTTGTACCGCAGCAGGACTATTTTTAATAGTTTCTTCTCGTTTTGATGCCGTAATAACTACTATATTATTATCACTTGTATCCATTGCATGTGTTACATATACAGGTGCTAATAAAGTACTAAAAATAGCTCCACATAAGGATGCTTTTAAAAGTTTATTCATGATAAAACCTCCTAATACAATTATTCATATAATGCTTTGTACATTAATTCCAGTGTTTGCGTAATCCGTGTTCCAGGATTTAAGGCGAATAAACCACCTGGAACATAGTGAATCTGACCATTTTCTACTGCTTGTACGTGTTGCCAAGCTGGGTTTGATTGCATTTCTTTTATAAAAGACTCTTTAATCGAAGGATCAGGATACATAACTACAAAAATAATTCTCTCAGGATTTTGTTTCTGTATAAATTCTAAACTCAGTGGCACATAAGGCGCTTCGCTCTTCATATATTTACCAATGTTATCGGCACCTAATGTATCCAACAATTTACCGCTGAAAGAATGATCTGTACTGACGTTTAGATTACTTGGTGTACCCAGTAACAACAATGTTTTAGGATGTGGCTTATCCTTTATTTTCCCTTGATAGTCTGCAAATACAGTATTGATTTTCTCTATTTGCATCTTGCTTATGTCTGGATGATTCGTTAGATCACCGAATAGTTGCAAGGATCGATTTACGTCTTCAAAGGAATCTAAATCATTAATATACAAAGGAATGTTCGCTGATGTTAAAGCCTCCCGAAGTTTTATGTGATTTGCTATATTCATACCAATCACCAAATCAGGATTGAGGCTAATAATTTTTTCTACATCTGGATTATATGTATTCCCTATAGCCGGGATATCTTTCACCTTATCTTTTAACTCTCCTGATAAGGAAGCCGCATCCATACGGCCCACAATGGTTCCTTCTACGGCCAAATACATATCAATATTGGCTGTATTTAAGATCACAACCCGTTTGGGATGACTTGGCATGGTCACAGAAGTTCCCGTCCTGTCAATTTCCGTTCTTGTTGCCGCCTCTTGTGTTACTGCTGTTGGCGTATCAGCAGTCCAAGAACACCCTGATAGTGCCATCAAACCGCATAGAACAGAGGTACAAGCTACTGCATTCCACAATCGCATTAGTTTCCTCCTAATAAAAAAATCCATTTTCCCTGTGGAAAATGAAACTTATCCGAACACTATATATTGAGCACTTGCTCACTTGTTACTTAAATTTACAAATTGTTAAATCAATTTATTCCATAGTAATATAAATGAAATTTTTTGTCAATTAAAAGAGAGGCCATAGAGACCTCTCTTTTATTTCAAATATCCATAGCTAATTAAAATTAACTTCGGACAAGCTAGACTAGTTTTATCTAATCAATTCATATCTATTGATAATACTATACGTTAGATCTTATAGTGTATACTAATTGCTTTTACCAACAAATACTTGTATAGACTCATACTTTGGCTCAATAATAGTGTTTCCTGTAAAATCTAAAACACCATATTTACCATGTTGTTTATAAACTACGCTTTCTAAAGTAGCTGTATCCACCTTAGATGTGTCCGATGGTAATTGCAATAGACTTTCGCCTGTTAATGGATTGACAAGGTATGTATTATTTCCTCGTTTACCAATTAATCCACTATAAATACCATAGAATGGTTTAGGCGCCGTGATGGAATCATAACTTTCACCAATTTCACGGAATGTATCTAAGGAAATCATTCGATAAGAGGATCCAGATTTACCAACCAAAACCGTAGGAGCTACTACTTCTAATTTTGAATACGCAAATGGAAGCACAGTACTATTATCTTGACGTTTTACACCCCAACGCCCTTCTTCATCTTGTAAGAGAAAGGCTCCTAGTTCTGGCATATATGTAATATTTTTATAGACCATTGGGAATACTTCAACACCCTCTTTGGTATACAGTCCAAAACGACCATCTTTATAAGTCATAATTCCTGCTTCAGTTAATGGACTGACCATCTGATTTTTAGAAGAAATGACCTCTTTGCCTGTTTTGTCAATATATCCACGTTTTAATTTAGAGGTTGTCCAAGCATAGTCAGTTTCACCATAGGTTGCCTGATGATAGAACGCACCTTTCACTAAAGCTGCGGCTAATGTATTAAAGATACCGCCAAAGTTTAACCCATGAGCTTTTCGTGTTACACGCGCTATGCCATTAAAGTAAGGTTCAATTTCATCATACTCTTTCACAGAAAATAGTATCTTTCCACTTTCATCAATAGCCACCTTTTGTTTATTGCCTAATAATACAAAGGCAATTCCTTCACTGAAAGGAGCTAATACGCGTTGGATGCGCTCACCCTCAACTTGTTGTGGCATTGGTATTTTACGGGATTGAGTACCTTCCGTTTGTGAGATAATTTTCAAAGCTGTAGCTGACTCTACATGATTACCTTCATCATCAAAATATAAAATAGATCCATCTCTTTGATAACCGGAAATAAGACCTGTATTTTGATTCCAACTTAGAGAGGTAAATATCTCATCCGATTTATATTCTCCTGTTCGAGCATTAAATATTGCTACTAATTTATTGCTTGTACCTACGCTATGCAAGTCACCATATAATTCTTTATCAAATTTAAATGGCTTACTATGCAACATTTGACCTTGCAGATTATAATAGCTAGTTGCCTCGCCTTTAATAGCATAGATTAATCCTGTAGGTGATACTTCCACATGCTTTGTTGGCATGACAATAGAAGAACCCGTATTCACAGTTTCTAATACTGTTTTACCTGCATCTTCATAGAGTACAATATCTAGCTTTCCTGCACTATCTAGGCGTCCTATATGTAACTCTTTTTTAGGTCCCATTACAGGTTGTCCCTCTGATGATAGGATACTATTACCATCTTTAGATTTACCAATGTAATAGTATGGCTCATGGCTAAGTTTTTCCATTTGTGATTGCACATCACCCAGTGCCTTAGCCTCATTTGCAACTTTATAACTCTTTGTAGGATGGTCAATATGTTTACTAAAAGCCCCCAATACAAAGGCTCTTCCTCCATAATATCCTCGCACATATTCCATGCCTCGATAATAACCTACACCATTATAACCAAGGCCAGCAGATACATGTGTTTCTGCATGTACTATAAAGGGTGTAACCATGGTAGATACACTTGCTAAAACAAGTCCTAGTGCTAACTTCTTACATACTTTCATAAGAGCTCCTACTACGCTTGAAATACAGCTTGTGCCTGTGCAATTTCATAACGCAATTTTTCTTCATCAATGGTTAGTAGTTCCTTATCTTTCATTACTACTTTACCACCCACAATAACAGTGTTTGCATCTGATGAATTAGCCGCATACACTAGGGATGCTACATCATTATACCGCGGTTGCCAATGTAATCCTGATGTATCATAGAGCACAATATCTGCACGATATCCCACATCTAATACACCCAAATCATGATAATCTAATGCTTTAGCACCCATAACGGTACCTAGTTCCCAAGCTGTTTGAGCAGGTATAGCTAATGGATCATATAGACGAGCTTTATGTAACATAGCTGCCAAACGCACTTCTTCTAACATATCTGCATTATTGTTGCTAGCAGAACCATCTGTACCTAAACCTACCACAATTCCTTTAGCAAGCATTTCTGGCACTGGTGCAATGCCACTAGCTAACTTTAAGTTAGATTGTGGATTATGTGCCACGCGAACGGATTTTTCTTTCATAATATCCATATCTTCATCTGTTATATGCACACAATGGGCGGCTAAACAACCTAAATCAAATAAACCTAAGTCATTCATATGTGCAATTGGAGTTTTACCAGTAGCTTTTATAACATTTTCTACTTCTCCTTTGGTTTCGCTTAAATGCATATGAACTTGCGCCCCTAAATCATGACCTAATTGAATTACTCGTTCTAAATACGCATCAGGGCATGTATATGGTGCATGAGGTCCTAGCATCACCTTGATTTGATCTTGGTTGTAACCGTGATACGCTTCAAACAATTCTTTACTTTCTACTAACGCTTGTTCTGCCGTAGGCGCCACACCAGCCATACCACGAGATAAAACGGCACGAATACCTGTTTCTTTAATAGCTTCA
>UQVF01000021.1 GCA_900544365.1 uncultured Veillonella sp.
TATTTATAATTATTATAACTCAAAGAGCTTTCTATATGTGGTATCACTCAAATAAATGGGATTCTACTTAGGATGTAATACCGCTCAGCTTTATAGACGCTTAAACTAAATACCTACTAGTGTATTTAAATCACTCTACTTCAATCGATTTACTTAGTATCAGGAGTCGCATCAAGCTCTAAAATAGGGTCCCACGCTCCTAATTCAGCAAGATTTTCAGCAGTATCTATATCATTAGGGAGCATAAATGAAAGCTGTGCACACACTTTATTTTCTTTAGCTATGACTTTACGATAAGAACCATCAGCCCGCATAATATGGGCTTTTTGATTATCTCCTAGATACTTCTCTAAAATCGTGTACAATTCCTTCTGCAAACCTTTATCTTCCACAGGTATCATAAGTTCAACTCGATCATTCAAATTTCTTGGCATCCAATCAGCACTCGATATATAATAAGGGGTTTCTATGTGATTTTTAAAGTATAGAATCCGATGATGTTCTAAGAAACGTCCTACAATAGATCGAACAGTAATATTGTCACTAACCCCCTCAATACCTGGTCTAAGTGTACAAATACCACGAATAATTAAATCAATTTTGACACCCTTACAGGATGCTTCGTATAGTTTAGCAATGATTTCCTTATCTAGTAAGGAGTTCATCTTCGCAATGATATGCCCTTCTTTGCCGTGCTCTACAGCTCGTATTTCGCTCTCAATTAGTTCCATCAAAGAGGAGCGCAATGTCAATGGCGCAACAATAAGATGTTGCCACTGTTGAGATTCTGCATATCCTGAGATAGTATTAAAGAACAAAGAACTATCATCCGCATAGGACTCACGACAGGTTAATAATCCGCAATCTGTATAATATTTTGCAGTTTTGCCATTATAATTACCTGTAGCAAAATGCATATATCGACGTAGCACATCACCTTCTTTACGCACTACCATAGTAATTTTAGAATGCGTCTTAAGACCTCTCAAGCCATAAATAACATGACAGCCAGCTTTTTCTAATCGCCGTGCCATAATAATGTTATTTTCTTCATCAAAACGGGCTTTTACTTCCATCAGTACTGTAACCTGTTTCCCTAATTCTGCAGCTTTCACTAGGGCCGCTACAATAGGAGAGTCCCCGCTGACACGATACAAGGTTTGCTTGATAGCCAATACATCCGGGTCCACTGCTGCTCTGGCTATAAATTCTTCCACCATGGAAAAAGAGTCAAAAGGATGATGTAGAAGTCTATCCTTTTCACGAATATAATCAAAGATAGCTGAGGTTCCTTGATCTATTACGCAGGGAAGTTCTCGCCGTGTAAAAGCAGGATATCTTAAATGGTCGTAACCCGGTAGATTACAAAAATCCCCAAAGGAGGCGACGTCTAAAATTCCTTCTGCTATATAAACGGCCTCCTTTTTCGCCTGTAACCCTTGTAAAACAAATTCTAGTAACTGCGGATCGTAATGTTCACATACTTCCACACGCACCACTTCACCACGTCGACGGCGACGAAGAGATTTTTCAATTTCTCGCAATAAATCTGTTGCTTCTTCTTCAATATCTAAATCGGCATCACGGGTCACGCGAAAGGTTGTAAAGGAATCGATATGATGACCTACGAAGAAATCTTCACAGTAATAGTTAATGACATCTTCTAACATAACAAAATGGCGATGTATGTCATTTGGTACTTCAATAATCCGATCTAAGACAGACGGGATTGGTAATATAGCCATCTTCTCTTGGTCTTTATCATGAATGGGGTGAATTTTAACCACTGAGTTTAATGTTTTATTCACCAGAAATGGAAATGGATGGCTCGCATCCACAGCCAGTGGTGTAACAACAGGAAAGATATGAGTACGAAAATATTGATATAACCAACGCAGTTCATTTTCTTTTAAATCTTTTACTTTGACAAAGTGTAACCCTTCTTTTTGAAGTCGTTTTAAAATATCATGAAAGTACATATATTGCAAGGATACTAATTTTTTTGTAGCTTCACTAATTGCCTTTAGTTGCGCTTTCGCATCCATATGTGCGGCATCGTATTTAATGATTCCACTCTGTTCTTGATGGCGTAATCCAGATACGCGGATCATAAAAAACTCGTCTAAGTTAGAACTGCCTATAGTTAAAAATCGCAGTTTTTCCATAAGAGGATTGCTTCTATCGATAGATTCTTGTAAGACTCTTTGGTTGAATTTCAACCAAGACAATTCCCGATTAAAATAATACTTTGGATTATCAAAGTCTTTCATAGTATCACTCCTAACCCAATTTCCAATGTACAACTAGCTCACGTCTAAACTCTTTTTTACATTGCTTTTTCAACTTTTCAATGGCCATTTCCATCATAGAAATATGGCTCAACTGTTTGAC
Source organism: uncultured Veillonella sp. (assembly GCA_900544365.1). Taxonomy (GTDB): domain Bacteria; phylum Bacillota; class Negativicutes; order Veillonellales; family Veillonellaceae; genus F0422. The sequence continues at coordinate 2,392 of UQVF01000021.1, forward strand.
TTCTACATATACATCTATTCTTTTATCTCCAATGTGACTTTGAATGGAGGTAATCGTTCGTTCATGGCTCTCGTCAAGAGCTTCTGCTAAGGCCAATGGAAAAGCAAGTTTATGAATAATATCTCTATCCCCTTCTTTCAAAATGGAAACGTAGGGGGAGTTTTTAATGAATTTACTATTCGCTCCATGAGAAAAGGCCGCGATAAAAGCACTCATTAACTGTTCACGATGAGATAATCCATACAAATTACTATTTATAATCATATACGCACTATGCCTAGCATGACTATAATAATTAATTTGCTTTCCTAAGTCATGTAATAAAGAGGCTACTCTTACTATGATTTTTAGACGCTCCCCCTTAGGCATGAGCACTTTCCACTGTTTAAATATCTGTTGTGACATATGCTCTATATATTGTGCATGTTCTACATCATGAGGGGTTAAAGCTCGTAATACATTCAAGCTAGAATGAGTAACCAGATCATCAATAATACCTTCATTTCCCAAATAATGGTGTCCATAATATTGAAAGAACAAACCATCTCGCAACCCACAACCACTGACAATCATAGAGGTAGCTTTAGTGTATTCCATTACTTCCATGATAACCGCCATACCAGCCACAATGATATCCGCTCGTTCAGATGATAGGCCTGAGATTTTTTTTCTTCCTTCCCATGGTGTTTCCTTAATCCGTTTAAACAGTTCTACCATGGCTGACTTCTTCACTTTATAATTATGGAGCCGTGGAATTGGATAATTCTGTTCTCGTTGGTCCATTTTTGCAATATTTCGGGCTGTACCACCAATGCCTATGAGCGGTAACTTCAAATTTTTTAACCAACTTTCACCATGTAATACATGCTGAATATGGGCAATCATAGTATCATACTCAGATTTTGTAAATTCCAAACCTGATTTAAATTGACCTGTCATCACAAGAGCACCCATAGGAAGACTAACCGATTTTTTCAATTGTCTATCCTGAATTAAACTAATCTCAATACTCGCGCCTCCTAGATCAAAGACAATAAAATCATCTAATCCGATAGTATTCACCACTCCTAAAAAGCCTAAATATGCTTCTTCTTCACCACTGATAGGCCGTAAGTCAATCCCCGTCTCTGTATAGACACGACGGATAAATTCTGGTCCATTCTTAGCTAGTCGTACAGCCGCTGTAGCAATCCCTTGAATTTCCGTAACTTCCATGGCTCTTGCCATATGAGCCAATGCTTTCAGAGTTTTAATAGCCCGTTCCATCGCAGGTTTTGTCAACATTTGCTGAGTCCACATTCCTTCACTGAGTCGGATGGATTCTTTTTGCTGATATACCAAACGATAACTGCCGGATTCGGTAATCTCTGAAATAACAAACCGTACTGAGTTTGATCCTAAATCTATTAATGCTACTCGTTTCATAGGTCTCCTGTGTGTACAGAAAGGCACTTTCCGTATATGCTACTGTGAAAGTGCCTTTCTAGTTCTATATTACTCAATACCAAAACAGCGCTTGCCATTCTCTAAGGCAATAGCAGCTAGTTCTTCTACATCCATGCCTCGCAATTGGGCAATCTCCTGTGCCACAAATTGTGTTTTGGATGGGTCATTACGACGTCCTCTAAATGGAGGTGGCGTCAAATAGGGAGAATCTGTTTCGATGAGCAAACGATCCAAGGGGATGTGCTTTGCTACTTCTTTTAGATTCGTAGATTTTGGGAATACTACAGGCCCTGCAAAGGAAATATAATAGCCCATTTTTATGAACTCTTTTGCCATTTCTAAACTCGTAGAAAAACAATGGAATACACCATAATTGCCTTTTCCATATTCTACTAGCATATCTCGAATAGCACCGTGTGCATCACGATCGTGAATAATAATTGGCAAATCCACTTCTCTTGCGATAGCTAATTGACGTTTGAAAGACTCCGCTTGTACATCTCTATCAGAAAAATCATAGTAATAATCTAAACCGATTTCACCAATAGCTTTTACTTTTGGATGTGATGCCATTTGTTTGAACCATTCATAGTCTTCTTCTGTAGCATCTTTAGATTCATGCGGATGCACCCCTACAGAAGCATAGACACGGTCATACCGTTCAGCCAAAGCAATAGCAGATTCCGCAGTTTTACGATCCACTGCAGGGCACATAATGTACTCTACACCTTGGTCAAAGCAGTCTTGTATCATTTGTTCCCGATCATTATCAAATCGTTCATCATTGATGTGTGCATGTGTATCGAATAATCGCATTATCTCACCACACTTCCTGGAGTTAAGGATTCAATATTGGTTACCTCTAATTGGTCCTCTTCATTAGATGCGGATAAAATCATACCTTCTGACATATGACCCATGATTTTTTTCGGCGCTAAGTTCGCCAAATAAATCACTTTTTTGCCAATTAAGTCTTCTGGTTTATAGAATTGAGAAATACCGCTCACTACCGTACGTGTTTCGATGCCTAAATCCAAAGTAAACAACAATAACTTTTTAGATTTTTTTACCGCTTCACAAGTTAATACTTTCGCTACCCGTAAATCTAATTTCGCAAAATCATCGTAGTCGATGGCATCTTTGATAGGAGGAATGTTGCTAGTATCAACAATTTCCTCAGTAGTTTCTTCGGTAGTTTCTGGTGCTATCTCTACCATTTCAGGAATTTCAAAGCGTGGGTAGATTGGATCTCCTTTCACCACTTTTGTACCTGTAGGAAGTGCCCCAAATGTGCGTACATCATCTAGCATAGCTTGTGCAAACCCTTGTAAGCCAAGCTGTTCCCAAATTTTAGGGGCACCTGTTGGAATCACTGGGTCCACTAAGACAGCGATAATACGTAAGGATTCTGCCAAATGATACATAACAGCTTCTAAGCGCTCCTTATCGCCTTCATTAGCACCTTTTGCCAGCACCCAAGGCATAGTTTCATCAATATATTTGTTCGTACGACCGATAAAAGCCCATACGGCTTTGAAAGCTTTGTTGTACTGCATATCTTCCATCAATTGTTCGTAATCTTTTACCGTTTGCTCTGCTAAGGCAATTAAATCCTTATCAACCTCTTCTGTTGGCTCATGTTTTGTAATGATACCACCATGATATTTTTCAATCATCGCTACGGTACGATTCAACAGGTTACCAAGGTCATTGGACAAGTCTGCATTGATTTTCGTAATGAAGTTAGGCAAACTGAAATTACCATCATTACCTAAATGTACTTCATTCACCAAGAAATAGCGTAACGCATCAGATCCGTAGGTTTCAATCAATGGAATTGGGTCGATGACATTCCCCAAAGATTTACTCATTTTTGTGCCATCCACTACAAGCCAGCCGTGACCATATACTTTTTTCGGCAATGGCAAGCCAAGACTCATGAGCATGATCGGCCAAATAATCGTATGGAAACGGACAATTTCTTTTCCTACTAAATGCAAATCTGCAGGCCAGTAAGTTTCAAATAAATCATTGTTTTCATCTAATGGATTTAAAGCAGAAATATAGTTAATCAACGCATCAAACCATACATACATAACATGTTTTGGATCAAATGGCACTGGAATTCCCCAGTTAAAGCTAGTACGAGATACTGCTAAATCTTCTAACCCTTGTTTTACGAATTGAATCATCTCATTACGACGAGATTCTGGTTGAATAAAATCAGGATTTTCTTCGATGAATTTAAACCATTGATCAGCATATTTGTTCATGCGGAAGAAATAACTTTCTTCTTGTACCACTTCTAATGGGCGACCGCAATCAGGACATGTTTTTTCAGGTCCTAGTTTAGATTCTGGCCAGAATGTTTCACATGGTACGCAGTATAAACCTTCGTAAGAAGATTTATAAATATCTCCATTGTCAAAGGCCTTTTGAAATAAATGTTGGCAATATTTAATATGTCTTTCATCAGTAGTTCTGATGAAATCATCATGAGAAATATTCAATTTTTCCCATAAATGTTTAAACCCATCTACGATTTGTGTCGTATACTCTAATGGAGTAATGCCCATAGATTCTGCCATTCGTTGGATTTTTTGTCCATGTTCATCAGACCCGGTTAAAAATCGCACATCATAACCCGCTCTACGTTTAAAACGAGCGATTGTATCAGCAATGGACGTACAGTACGTATGCCCAATATGTAATTTCGCACTTGGATAATAAATTGGTGTCGTAATATAATACGGTTTCTTAGTCATCTGTTCTCTCCTTACTATAGGCTTCTATTTCATTATAAACATCACGCCTTGAAAGGCCACGCTCTTTTGCAATTTGACGGGCCGCCTCTTTTTTAGGCACTCCCTCTTCGATTAAGACTAAGGCTGCCTCTAATGGTGAAAGTACCACTTCCTCCACCATCGATTCATCGGTCATCGTTTCACTACCACCTACTAAAAGGACAAATTCCCCTTTTTCTACGATTTGACTAAAATCATTTTGTAACTCTAGTAAGTTAGTTCGTGTGAAAGTTTCAAACTTTTTCGTCAGTTCACGACCTACTGTAATAGGACGATTTCCTAAGCCTTCATATAAGTTTTGGATTGTCTCTTCTATACGATGAGGTGCTTCATAAAAAATAAGGGTTCCTTCATAGGTAGCAATCCGGGATAGCACCTCTTTTGCGTTCTGCTTTCGTTTCGGCAAAAAGCCGATGAAGTGAAACTCCTTCGTATTTTGCCCCGATGCGATGAGTGCCGTTAAGCCTGCATTCGCCCCTGGTAATGGAACAATAGGGATTCCTACTTCGAGGGCTCCTTTCACCAAGTCTTCTCCAGGATCAGAAATAGCTGGCATACCCGCATCACTAACCAATCCGATGGATTGACCATCTAATAAACGCTGGATAAGGTCTGCTCCCTTCTCCACTTTATTGTGTTCATGATAGGAAATCATAGGCTTAGCAATATTAAAATGTTGTAATAACACTCCCGTATGACGCGTATCTTCCGCTGCTACCACATCTACTTCTTGTAATGTACGCACAGCTCGATACGTCATATCTTCTAAGTTCCCAATAGGTGTGGGAATTAAAAATAATGTCCCTTTATGACTACTCATAATATGCATATACCTCATCTGAATAGGAACCATCTACTTCATAAATATATAAGGGTGGTTCAACAATCATACCTTGCTTCCCACCATATTTTAACTCTAGTAATACAAGCTTGCTCACTTTTTCTTGATTTCCATGAACAAAACGCATTCGTTTTACTCTAAATTGGGTTTCTTCAATAGCACTTATTAAAGATTCTAATCGTGGGCTTGTATAAATCATCCATAATGTGCCGCCAAATTTCAAATACCGTTGGGCTTGTAGCAATCTATCTTTCATGGAATATTCCTGCTCATGTAAAGCTAATGCCACATTTTCTACGGTTGAAAGTAAACCACTATTGGTTTCAAAGTAAGGCGGATTCATGTAGATACCATCAAATTGACCATAGTAAACTTTACCTGCATCACTCATATAATCTAGCTCCACCATAGCTACAGCGTCTGCAATATCATTATGGATAACACTTTTTTGAGCCAACTCAACCACATGGGAATTACAATCTACGCCTACCACATGACGGGCTCCACGATGGTACAACACATGAGGAATCACACCTGTACCTGTACCTAATTCTAAATAGCGCTTATTGGGTTTAGCCTCTCCAAAATGAGCCAGTAAGATCGCATCAATGGAAAACTTAAATTCTCCTTCATCTTGAAATAGCTGAAACCCACTCAGTAGCAATTCTGTAATTGTAATATTACTCTTCATCCGGTAATGCCACTTCCGACCAATGTAAGTCGATAGTTCTGCCCGCTTCTAATTGTACTTTTACAGTCTTTTTCATAGTATTGATTTTTAAAACTTTTCCTAATCCTTCATCAGTGACTACTTCTTTACCGATACCAGGTGGCTCTGCTACAGGAGCAGGTTGTTTTGCCTTTTGTGAATATAAATCTCCCCCTTTTAGGTACGAGTCATTTTCATAGTTTAAACAACACATCAAGCGACCACAAATGCCAGAAATTTTTGTTGGATTTAAGCTCAAGTTTTGATCTTTGGCCATACGAATCGATACAGATGCAAAATCACCTAAAAAAGTAGCACAACATAATGGACGACCACAGGCACCAATGCCGTTTAGTACCTTTGCCTCGTCACGAACCCCTACTTGGCGCAATTCAATGCGCGTACGGAATACATTGGCCAAATCTTTTACAAGCTCACGGAAGTCAATGCGACCTTCCGCGGTAAAGAAAAAGACAATTTTATTCATATCAAATGTGTATTCCACATTGATTAATTTCATTGGTAATCCACGGTAAGCTATTTTTTCTAAACCAATTTCAAAAGCTTTTTCTTCTCGCTCTCTATTTTTCTCTACTTGTTTATAGTCTTTTGGTGTTGCTTTGCGCGTCACTTCTTTCAGCGGTTGCACCACGCTATCTTTCGATACTTTCCGTGGCCCAATTACGACTTCCCCAAATTCCAAACCACGAGATGTTTCTACTATGACACCATCTCCTGTCGTAAGGGTTACAAACCCTGGGCTAAAGTAGTAGATTTTTCCTGCTTTTTTAAAGCGTACTCCTACTATAGTAACCACTATATATCCTCCTTCACAGCCTCCCTTAAGGCCAATATAACTCCATCTATGACAAGGCCTAAGCGCACATTAAGGCGCAGTGCCTGTTCTGCTTCTAATGTAATGGGTACAATTCGTTGCAAAGATTTAGATGACCATCGTTGTAAAATCATTTGCATCCGAAATCGATACTCACTAAGTATCATCTTCTCACTCTCTGTACCATATCGCAAGGCTAACATATCTCTTGCTAGCACACGCAACCACCCCAATATATCTAGTACTACTTCTTTTGAAAGTCCCTCAAAAGATAAGGCTAAGGTGGTAAAGAAATGACTTCTTTCAACCACACATTCTAGCACTTCCATCGCCTTTTCTAAACTTTCAATACCACCAGCCTGCGCCCACTGACGAGCTAATGTGGGATTTCCACGAGCACTTCGCACAGCACGTCGAATGTCCCCTGTATATCCCTCCTTGGTTAAGGCTTTCACCAATTCCTCTTCTGGCACTGGTTGCATGCCAATGAGCATGCATCGTGACACAATGGTTGGTAGTACCGTATCGATATTGGTAGTAACAATAATAAAATACATATTCCGTGGTGGTTCTTCAATCGTTTTCAGCATCGCATTCGCTAAGACAGTATTGGCCGTCTGAAAGCCTTCCACGATAACCACCCGTGGTGTATCACTAGATACATTGATATACTTTTCTAATAAAGCATACCATTGTTCTACACTGAGCTGTGTTTTCATAGGGCGAATCCAAAAAGCTTGCCCCTGATCAATATAGATAGGCAACCCTTTATCTTTGACTGCACTCTCACTTTCGCCAGACTCAATGCGTTGTTGCTCTATAGAAGATAAAAAGGTTCGTCCCTCATCAGGGGAAAAAATCTGACGTCCCACTAATAAGGACCCAATGGCTATAGCCATAGAGGTAGATTCTAACCCTGTTTCTCCGTAGAGCAGTAAGCTATGAGGTAAAGCTGAATCATGGATTAATGTAGTAATTTGCTCTTTTGCTTGGTCTTGACCAAGTACAGTTTCAAAAAATGACATATGCCCTCCTTTACCTCATAAGACTACCCTTTATTATAGCATGTTATGACAATAATTACACGGCTAAAAGAAGAAACACGACAGAGTCTGCACAATGTTACGTCATCCTGTCGTGTTTCATATATGTATATATCTTATTTCAAAATATACCCTTGCATGTCTTTCCACTAGGTAGGCAAAATAGTTCTTTACTGATTACCCTGAACATACTGTTTTGCAATACCATAGACTTCCTCATGAATATCGTCGATAGTGCGCAACTGATTACTTTCATTTTCACAATGCACACGATACCAATCATAAGTGCTCACCAACATATCATAAGCATCATGAACTGCTGTTAAGTGAGAAGTATCTTGTTCATGAATATCGCCCGTATGACCACCAGTCTTGCCTGTGCGTTCTGCTAACAAAGCTTTGGACAAAGATAGCGGCATGTCTAATAGAATCACTGCATCAGGTCTTGGCAAACCGTATAAATCGTATTCTAATTGATCCAACCACTGTAAAAATGTGTTTCGCTCTTCCTTATCAGTGTATTTTATCATTTGATGCACCATATTAGATGTGGTATACCTATCGGCAATGATAATGCCACCCGCTTCGTAAAAAGCCTGCCAATCTTGGCGATACGATGCAAATCGGTCTATCGCATAAAGGGTGCTAGCCACATAGGCATTCACGGAGTTCGCCTCTTTCCCAAAGTCACCGCGCAAGTACATTTTAATCGGTTCCGCTGCTGGACTGTCGTAATTAGGAAAACTTACAGACCGCACTGGATAGCCTTCTGCTTGTAATCGTTCCAACAATTTTGTGGTCTGCGTAGCCTTACCACTGCCGTCGCCACCTTCAATAATAATTAATTGTCCCATATGTATCTCCTTATGACATCATAAATCTTCCGCCGACTCTACATGTTTATCTTTGTATTTTTATCTCAACATCTTTACACACAAGGATTGTCTGTAACTGACGATCCTTAGCACCATTTGGCACATATCCATCGTGTTGTTTTTGTTTCACATATGCCAATACTTCTTCCGTTATAATCTCACCTACACCTAAACAAGGGATTCCTGGTGGGTAATAGGTAATAGTTTCTCCACTAATTCGTCCTAGGGCTTGTTCTACAGGGATTTCTTCCATCTCTATATAAAATGCTTGCCGCGGTGAAAGTGCCACTACTGGTGTTGGTAATGTTTCCATTGTACCCGCATCTACATCACTATCATTCGTAACATATACATCATCTATGATAGTATTCTTTGTACTAAGCTTTGTGCTATTCATTGCATCAAGAAACGTATGATTACTTTGGTCAAGTAAATGTGTATTGTGTTCTTGCCCATATGCTCTAGTACGCTTTGTGGTACCTTCTAACTTATGGCTATACATATCTGAAATACCCTGCACCGCCTCTATTACCTGTTGTATAGATGCTTCTGTATCACCAATGGTAATCAACAGCAATACATGATAGGCTTTCATCAGTTCCACTTCAATACGACGTTGTCGTAACTCTCGTTCTAACTCTTGTGCAGTGAGTCCAAGACTTTTCGCATCGATGATAATCTTAGTTTCATCAAAACTGAAAGCTCCTTCTATATCCTCATGACCAGGGCAAGTAATGCCCGGAATTGTATTGAGTGCCCCTCGCAATGTACGCGCTAACTCTAGGGTGCGCTTCATCAGAGATATCCCCTCTGTAGCCCATTGATGGCGTGCCATGTCCAAGGATGCCAAGAAAATATAATTTGGGCTAGTGCTCATCAAGATTTGTTGTAAGCGTTGAATACTATCCACATCAATCCGAGGGCCTTGTCCATGTAGCATCGAGGTCTGTGTCAAAGAACCTAATAACTTATGTGTACTTTGAGCGACTAAGTCTGCACCACTTTCTAAAGCAGGCACCGGCATCCCCAAAGATGATATAAGATGTGGCCCATGCGCTTCATCCACTAACACAATCATATGTCGTTCGTGTGCTTCTTCTACAATCCGTTTTACATCTACACCTACCCCATAATAGTTCGGATGCACTAGCAAAATGGCCTTTGCCTCTGGATGAGCCTCCATCGTAGCAATTGTCTCCTCTGTAGTTACCCCTATAGGAATACCCCAACGTTGATGAAAACGCCCCTTCATATAAATTGGATTAGCTCCACTTAACACCAAGCTATTATGAACTGAACAATGGGCCTCTCTAGGAATAATGATAGAGTCCCCTTCTTTCACAGCGCTCATGATCATCATCTGAATAGCTCCAGATGTACCGTTAATAGAAAACCATGTATGATCAGCACCAAAGGCCTGTGCTGCCAGTCGTTGCGCTTCCAGTAATTCACGCTCTGGCTCATGATAATCATCAATTGCATACATCAGTCCCAAATCATAAGGCAATGCCTTGCCCATCCATTCTGTTAATACCGATGGCGCTCCCTGTCCAATCTTATGACCTGGCGTATGAAACGGCACCATATGTTGTTCTTTATATCGTTCTAAAGACTCCACAAAAGGAAGTCTGTGTTGGTTTACATTTTGTTTCATATATTTACTATTGATTCTGTCACAATATCATTAAGCTCATAGTTCTAAATACTCTATCTAGTATTCTACCCTACTCTGTACATCCATTCAAGCCATTCGCTCACCTTTAACATAGATTTCTATTCCTCTATGATGTGATACAAGTATACACACATATGGATATCAATATCTTTTACATACAGGATATTATAAAAAAACTGCTACAATTTGTAAGTTCTTACAAACTGTAACAGTTTCTGCTTATTTACTATATTCCGCAACGAATTGGGAACCTGCTTGTACGTAGTGTTCCATTGTATTTGCCACATGGTGTAAATCTTGACTAGTCAAAGCGTTGATGTCTTGACCGCCCGTTGCACTATTGATAATTTGTGTAATTTCGTAACCACTATATCCTAGCACAGACAAGCGGTTGGATAAACTTTTTATTAAGCTCATTGCTAACCTCCATTTGTGTAGTAATTATTTGAATTCATTTCCAAAATTGGATCCTTCTGTGGTCGGGTCGAACCACCATAGCTCATAGTCTCTCATAAGAGTTATACTCTAAGCATCTATTCGTATACCTCTCTTATTCTAGCATCGGACCATGTTGCTATGTTAGATAGTATTATAACGATAATTTTCGATATTGTCAAGTTCATTCTATAGAATAAAATATATTAAAAAAATCGACCCCAAAGGGGCCGATTTTCCATACTAACTTGTAATCAAAAGCGTTTACGCTAATTAAAACCGGTAGTACTGAACATACAATTATTTTCTGTTTTTAGACGCCAATGTAGCCAACATTGCTTCTTCAGTACGACGTCGTACTGCATCCACTAATGGTTTGACTTCAAGAAATTCAGCATCAGTCAAACGGAATGTACGTCCTTTACGTTCAAATAAGGATTTTTTGCGACCTGCACCAGCCCGCTTGCCGCCCCAATTATTACCTTTCATGATAATGCCTCCCTCACAATAAGTAAAAATAAAGACGATTCACATTAAATACTAATTATACTGCTCTAAACTTAGTATATACTTTTATTTTCATAATTTCAAGATGAAAAGGCGTATATAGTGAATTTATTTGATTGAATTATTACAACAATTCAAAACTAATACAATGGTTGATCAAAATTAACCTAATATACACGATATATGCATAAGAAAAGCCAAAATAGAACAAGTGCTCTATTTTGGTTTTTCTAGCTCTATTATCGAGAGCGCCCTTTTTTAGGATTATATAGGTTCATTCCTTTATCAATTCCTACTTCTATACAACCAAGAACAGCTTTTACCATTACTCTAACGCCCTTTTGTACTGTATCCTGTTGGTCCTCTGGAAATCGCGATAACACATGGTCTACTACTGTCCACTCTGGCAAAGGACGACCAATCCCAAAGCGGAAATGCGGAAATCCATCTGTTCCTAAATGGCTAATTAGAGATTTAATACCATTATGACCACCGGCACTACCATTTGGTCGAATCCGTAATTTACCAACTGGCAAATCCATATCATCATATATGACATACACATCTTCAGGAGTTAGCTTATAATACCGCATCAAAGGCCCTACGGATTCACCACTGAGGTTCATAAATGTTTGTGGCTTCACCAATAACACTTTTTCACCCTCTATGGTGCAGGAGCAAATTTCTGCTTTATAATCTTCTCTCCACGGTGTATGACTTACTCCATCGGCTATAGCATCTACTACCATAAATCCAATATTATGGCGAGTTCCCTCATAGTCCCTACCAGGATTTCCTAGTCCTACAATTAATTTCATCTTATTTATCAAATAAAGAGCTTACAGACTCTTCTCTGAAAATACGTAAAATTGCATCTCCTAATAGAGGAGCTACAGACAATACTGTAATATTAGGTAAGCGACGTTCTTCTGGAATATCAATAGTATTTGTTACAATTAACTCTTTAATATTAGAGTTTGCAATACGTTCACAAGCTGGATCTGTTAATACCGCATGTGTGACACAAGCTGTCACAGATTTAGCACCGAACTCTTGTAATGCTTTTGCACCCTCTACAAGAGAACCAGCTGTATCTACGATATCGTCGATAATGATACAATTTTTACCTTGTACATCACCAATTAAATTCATTACTTTTGCAACTCCTGGTTGTGGGCGTTTTTTCTCGATAATCGCAATTGGTGCACCAATACGATCCGCTAAATCGCGAGCGCGTGTTACACCACCAAGGTCCGGAGATACAACGATGACATCTTCCATTTTCTTTTCATTGATGTAATTTGCAATAATAGATGCCCCCATTAAATGATCTACTGGAACATCAAAGAAACCTTGAATTTGACCTGCATGAAGGTCTACTGTTACAAGACGTGTAACACCTGCAGTTTGTAACAAATCCGCCATTAATTTTGCTGTAATTGGCTCTCTGCCACGAGTTTTTCTATCTTGGCGAGCATATCCATAATATGGTACAACGGCTGTGATATGACGAGCGGACGCACGTTTTAATGCATCTGCCATGATGAACAACTCAACTACATTGTCATTCACAGGATAGCTAGTTGGTTGTACGATAAATACATCTTTACCACGTACACTTTCATCAATCATGACTTGTACTTCTCCATTGTTGAAACGTCCTACAAAGGCTTCTCCCAATGGAAGGTCCAAATAATCACAAATTTCTTTGGCTAATGCTGGATTTGCATTACCTGTAAAAATTTTGAGTCGTTTACCATCTGCTAATGTCATGTCATTACTCCTCTAAAACAATTGACTTACAATTTGATGCACAAAGGCTCTCTATATATTGTACTTCATTTTCTCAATTTTGTGTAAACTATTTTATTAAATTTTGACACAAATTTATTTTTTGAAAGTATCTTCTGTAACCCAGTTTTCTTTTACCACTTGGCGAGCCCGTCCAAATGCTAATGCGCGGCTTGGCACATCCTTCGTTATGGTAGAGCCTGCTGCTACATAACTTTCACTACCAATTGTAACAGGTGCTACTAAATTGGAATTACAACCTATAAATACGCCATCTTCAATGGTTGTACGATGTTTCTTTTTACCATCATAGTTCACTGTGATAGTGCCACAACCAATATTCACCTTGGATCCTACATCACTGTCGCCAATATAGGACAAGTGAGGAAGTTTGGTGCCTGTGCCAACCATGCTATTTTTCACTTCTACGAAGTTGCCGATTTTCACCTTGTCTGATAATACTGTATCCGGGCGCAAATGAACGAATGGACCGATGACTGTATCATTTTTAATTTCACAATCGTGGGCGTAGGAATCATGGATGTGGTTATTATCGCCCACTGTTACATTGGACAACCGTGTATTAGGTCCCAAAATATTATTGGTGCCTACTACTGTGTTGCCTTCTAATGTCGTATTTGGATAGATGATCGTATCAGGTCCCACCACAACTTCTGGAGCAATGTAAGTACTATGTGGGTCCACTAAGGTAACGCCAGCTTCCATCAAAGCTAAGTTTGTGCGATTCCGCAAAATCAATTCTGCTTGTGCCAATTGCAAGCGACTATTAACCCCTAGAGATTCGTCGCTGTCCATAGTCATGTATGCGCTCACCGTTTTGCCTGCTTTTACAAGGATGCTCACCACGTCTGTAATGTATAGTTCTCCTTGCGCATTGTCATCTGACAATTGTTCTAAACAAGGCCATAATTCCTTGGAATCAAAAATGTACATCCCAGTGTTCACTTCGTGCACTTTTAATTCATCCAATGTACCATCTTTTTCTTCTACAATACGTTCTACGGATTTAGTTTCATTGCGAATGATTCGACCATACCCATATGGATTATCCATGTAAGCCGTTAACACTGTAGCTGCTGCCCCTGTTTCTTTGTGGTGCGCCAACAATTGTTCCAATGTTTGTTGTGTTACCAATGGTGTATCACCACACAACAACAAGATGAGGCCTTCATGCTTACCCAATACAGATTCTGCTTGTTGTACCGCATGACCAGTCCCTTTTTGTTCTAATTGTGTCACGTATTCCACACGGTCACCTAAGTAAGCTTTCACATCGTCGCCACCGAAACCAACGATGACCACATTGCGTTTAGCCCCGACAGATTGTGCTGCTTCTAACACACGTTCCACCATAGCTTTACCAGCTACCTTGTGCAATACCTTTGGAAGTTTAGATTTCATACGTGTCCCTTTACCGGCCGCTAGAATCAAACCTACTAATTCATTCATATACATCCACCTTTATTGTTGACATAGTAATATTATATATAAATTAGCATACCATATTGTGGGAGATTTTTCGACTGTTAATTACAGTATGTATCTCCTAGCATGTGATTATGATACACACTAGGATGGTATACATTGGTCCCGCCCTATACGATTAACTCACCTTGTCATCTTACGATGGTATGTCTAATAACCATTCTAATACATTTCTCTGTTGAATCCCATTATAGCTCGCATTCTTATTAATCACATCAAAGGTTAATAAGAACTTAGGATAATGATCTTGTATTTGTTCTAACGGTTTAAGTTCTCGTTCTAACGTATGAGGATCTAATACACTTTGACTTACTTGGTAATATTCTATGGTACCGCGCTTTTGTGCGATAAAGTCGATTTCACCTTTTTGTAGATGACCTACATACACCTTGTATCCTCTACGTATGAGTTCTAAAAATACGATATTTTCTAAGATATGGCCTGTATCTTCGCCACGATTGGGTAACAAGAATTGTTTTAATGCTACATCCGCTGCATAGTACTTTGCATTTAGTTGCAATACTTCTTTTCCTCGAACATCATAGCGATTCACTTGATACATGAGCAAAGCATCTTTTAGCCCATCCAGATAGCGTTCGATGGTTCTACCATCCACCTTACGCCCAGCACTGATAAGGGAGTTCTTAATCTTGGTAGGATTGATAAGACTCCCAATATTGGTAAATAAATATCTAGTCACACTTTCCAATAATTGTGGGTCTCCAATCTTACTGCGAGCAATGATGTCTTTCAACACAATGGTGTTAAATATGCCCTGTAAATAATCTAGTATCATCGGCAGATTATCCCCTAAATGCAGGGTGCCTGGAAAGGAACTATATTGTATGTAACGTTGATATAGTTCTTCCAATGACTGACGGTCATCCTCACGATGAGCTTCACAAAATTCTTTGAATGAAAGTGGCAACATATTTAGCTGTACATAGCGTCCCGATAATAAGGTAGCCATTTCAGAAGACATAAAATACGCATTAGAGCCAGTGATGTATACCTTCACCTTATCTTTGATGTACAAACTGTCCACCACTTTTTCAAAGTTAGGCACATGTTGTATTTCATCAAGAAATATATACATCTCTTGATTTGGTATAAGCCGTTCTAGAATGTATTCATACAGTGTCCGATACTCTTGTAAATGCTCATACTCTAAATCTTCAAAATTAATACTTACAATCTGCTCCGGCTGAACACCTTGGGCTAACAACTCTTCCTTATACAACTGAAAGAGCGTAGACTTGCCACAACGGCGAATACCAGATACTACAATGATGGCATCCGTGTGCCGATGATTGCGTAAGAACTCTAAATACTGTTTGCGCTCAATTAATTTCATCATATCCCTCCTTTATATTATAGATTTTTATTATTTTGTGGATTCTGCAACATATTATAGTCTATATTTTATTATTTTATGGATTACATAACATATTTCAATAATTTTTATTGCATTTTATGGATTCAAATGTAATTTTTTATTTATTTTACCATTTTTATGGAGTGTATAACAAATTTTATCTGTTCTTATAGTACGGTATGTTATAGAACGTTATTTTATACCAGTATCATCTATAACATAAGTCTATGTGCTTTCATATTGTGCATACTCAAATTGTCAATCCACAATTATAAATACAACAAAAGGAAAGCTGAAGTATTTCAACTTTCCTTTGTTGCCTGTTACTTAATTTTACATATAGCGTTTTACTATACTTTGTGTCCATAACAATCTAATATGCTATTGCTATCATTATTTTTTATCTAACTTATTCAAATTATGCTTAATGTTTTCCAGTGCCTGCTCCATATCGTATTCTTTCACAAATTCAAGTTCTGTTTCTTCCGGGTCAAAGGATGTTAGTTTGCCACCTTTTGTATTAAATATGCCTTTAATTCTAATAGAACTATTAGGTGGGATTAACGTGTATCGAATATCTTCTACTTTATGTGTTGCCTCCACTCGTCCATGGGCTTTTACTTTGATAGCCACAAAATAATCTGATGTATTTTGCACTGTTTGTTCCCATGTTCCATCTGTTTTAGCGCCACCTTTCAATAAGTCTATATCAAATCGTCCAGGTCCAAATATAAAGTTTGTTTTTGTCATATCTAATAATGATTTTTCAGTACTAGGGTTCGTATTATTCACAGACTTAATCACCCAAGGTGTGATCGGTGCTAACCTAGCTGCATTAGCTTCTGAATATCCAAAAATAGCCGTATAATGATGGAGATAAAATAAAGCACCTACAAATACAATAAAAGGAATGAAAAATTCATTTAATCTTTGGAACAAAGTTTGATCGGGTCTTCCGAAGAAAAATTCGTGAATGAACTGTTTTAGATCTTTCTTTATTTCTTGTCCCTCTTCACTGGCATCAAACTCTTTCTTTAAGTTTTTAGCTACCTCTTTAGCTTCTTTTAAGTCATTGAATAGTCCCATGTTATACTCCTTTTCATAAATCACTTTTACATAGAGAATACTAACTTCTGTTCTACTATAACACCTACGATAGACATATTTTGTCTATGTAAATACTTATTATGAAAATTTTATAGATCCATAACTAAAATATTTCACCATATACACAACGAAGGAAAGCCCATGCTTAGGCTTTCCTTCGTAACTTTCACTAGCATATTCTACTAGTGCCTATTCTTTTATCAGTATTGTTTCATCTAGCTATGCTTTGTCAGCAGCCGCATAGATTTTTTGTACCCCTCTGTTGGATAAATAGCAAGAGAACATACAAAGAACTACGCCCACCAATAATGTGTAGAAGCCCATGTCCCAGCCCCAATGGTCTACAACGAAACCAAAGAGTGTTGTTCCTAAGGAACTACCCACTAGATAACTCATAAAACCACGCAAGCCTACGGCAGATCCTAGAGCAAAGGTTGGAATAACTTCCATAGCTTGTACAGGAATCATAGATTGTGGAATATAAATCAAACAACCTGTAATACAAGCAAATACAGTAGCCCATAAAATACTATCAGAGTTCATATATCCAATGACGCAAGCAAAGATGACCACTAAGCAATAGATTGGTAATTGCATGATGCGTCCTTTGAAGTATTTATCTACCAAATAGCCTGCCAAGATAGTAGATGGAATGGCAGCCCATTCAAATAACATATAGGCTACACTCATCTCTGTTTTCGTAAATCCTTTTACTTTCAGTAAGTATAAAGGAATCCAAGTAATCATACCAAAGCGGACCATGTATACGAATACGTCGATTAACACCAAATACCAAGAATTTGGATTTTTAAATACAAAGTTATAGAACACTTGGAATGCGTTCATGTTCTCTGGTTTACCTGCTGCCATTTTAGCAGATTTTTGTCCTGCTGCTTCCTCTTGGAATACTTCCTCTACCGTTGGTAATCCTTCTTCAGTTGGACGTTTACGAACAAAATACAAGACTAATAGCACGCAAATGGCAGCTAATATTGCTGGTACTGCAAATGTACCGAGGCGCCAATGCTCTGTTCCCAAATAGCCAATTGCTACACCCACGATAGGAGCCACAATGCCACCACCTAAGTTGTGGGACATATTCCAAATTGTACTAGCACGACCACGTTGTGATCTAGGGAACCAATACCCTACTGTAATAATTGACGGTCCTACGCCCATTCCTTGGAATAAACCTAATAAAATAACGAGTCCGATGAATAAGGAATAATGTGTAGTAAATCCCATCAATACATTTAAGATGACGCATAAAGTCAAACCGATAGCCATAAAATACTTCGGATTTGCTTTATCTGCCAACACAGACATGAATCCTTTGCTAAGTCCGTATGTAATCAATAAACAGCTAGACAATAACCCTAATTGCGTTTTACTTAAATCCAGTTCACCAGATAAATAAGGCAACGCTAAATTAAAGTTACTGCGCACTAAGTAGTAAGCTGCATATCCGATCCATACACCAATCAGAGAATTCATTTGCAAGCGTAAAAAACGACTTTTTACCTCTTGACTAACAACGTCCATACTAACGCCTCCTTTACATTGTATGTCATGGCATAGTATATACCTTTTTCAATTGATAGGCTAGTAGTTTATGAACATAAAAGTTCACTCATTTATAGTCTTTACTTTCAAAGTTAGGATATAAACCATGAATCATAATATCTAATCCATCATATATGCGGACCCCAGCACTATAGACCATAAACAAAGGAATCCCATAAACCCGATGATTACGAATTGCATCCACATGTTGCAAGGCTAGATTATCATATAAACGTTGTATAATCTCATCTTGATGTTCATAATCCTCTTCTTGTAACACTACAAATATGACAGAAGGATTTAAATCAATCAATTCTTCTATATTGATGGTTTCCCCAACATCGCCCAATAAATTACCACCAATCTCTTCTATCATCTTTCCACCAAGTGTATCGTCATCATACACACCAAACTGTCGTCCGGCCGGTTCTATAATCATCACTGTATCCTGTGTAGGATGCGTTTCTCCATATTCTTTAGCGGCTTTCACATATTGCTGTATACGATGAACAATCTCTTCGGCTTTCTCTTTGCGATTGACCACGTTCCCTAAATCTAGAATATATTGGTATTCTCCATCTACAGTAGCTAAAGAAGACTCCGCTGATGAACTTGCTATATACGTATGTACTCCTCTGCTCATCCAAAAATCAGTACTTTTTAATCTGTCATTTTGAAATGTAGTATACCAACCTACTATCAAGTCAGGCTCCCATAACAAAGTACTTTCCACATCTGGAACTTGCATACTTGTATAAGGAATTTTTTCATACTCTGCACGATACTCTTTTGCAATATATTTGTTATTAGGCACTCCTATAGCTGCAATGATTCTATCTCCCATACCTAATGCTAATAGAGTTTCTACTGAATTTTGCCAAACTGCCATAATTCGATAACTTTCATCATCATAGGCTATATCTTGGTAAGTAATTTTGCTTGTCAATTGATGTACAATACGAGAACTTGTCTTACTATTTCCTTCAGTAGTAACAACATAACTGGGCATGGGGATAAGTTGGTTTATTCCTTGCAAATATGCTGTATATATGCTAGCTAAAATAACAATACTAACTAGAAAGATATATATTTTTTTCATTCTATCCCCTAAATAAAAGAGCTACAATTTGTAGCTCTTTTACAATGATTAGAAATTATATTTAATACCTACCATAACTTGTCGTCCTGGCATTGCAGCTCCTCCTGCACCAAAGTAAGAATCTGACATTGTTTCATAGGCTTCATTTGTCAAATTTGTAATTGCTAAATATGTGATTATATCTTTAGTGATATTGTAATTTGCATTCCAATCTATTACAAAGAATCGTTTAGAAGTAAATCCTACTGTATTAGCACCAGTATAGTAATTCATCAATAGACCAGAAGAAAATTTATCACTATCGTAATTTAAATTTAACGTATAATGATTAGCTGGTCGTAAATTATTAATACCAGAGTTAATATCTGCTGGATCATTAAAACTCCAACCTTCTTTAGTAGTATAACCATGTTTTGCAGACCAAATATCTTTTAAATGGCTATAGGCTAAACCAATATTCCAATGGTCATTTAACTTATGGTCTAAAGTAACATTAAAAGATGTTCTTTTTTGTTTTGCATTTACTGCATATTCTTCATCTTCTTCGCTTACAAAAGGAACTATTGCGATAGAATTAGACATATTCATCACACTATAGTGAGCTCCCAATGTGGTATTTTTGCCAAATTCTTTTTGATACCCTAATGTATATATATTTCCCTTCTCATCTTGTAATGGAATATTATTATCTCCATATACTGCTTTATAATCACTGGCATGTAACGGACGTAACACACGAGACCAGCCTGCATATACGGTGCTATGATCAGCAAAGCGATATTGTAAGTTTAATGCTGGTGTCATGACATGTGTAGAGCCGCCTTGAGATTCTTTTGCTTCCGTTGTAAAATCTGTATACTTAGCAAAACGAAGTGCTGGTGTAATATCAAAGTTATCATTAACATGAACTTTATCTTGTACATAACCGTAAATAGAATTACGTTTTACAAAGGTTTCTCGATGGCCTTTTTCGCCATTGCTATATATGATAGTTTGCCGCTTTATCATAGGTAATATTACCAATCACATCATGTTTACCTAATGAGCGAGCAACTTGTAGTTGAACCCCTCTATTTCTCTCACTTTGATAGGAAGTAGGAGCTGGTGCTTTTCCTCCAACTTTTGCCACCCATTCTTGGAGCGCCTCTTTACTGCCTCCTGGAAACGGGGCTAGGTGTTTACTAATCCACTTGTTTAACGTCTCTTTATCCTTAACACCATCTGGAAAGTCTGCTTGAAATTGCTCTATACTACCTGGCAACGCCCATGTACCTAACATAGAGCCTAAATATTTATGATTTTGATTATATAGTCTTACGAAGCTCTCCATGCCTGCTTGACGGTCAAAGGTATATTTTACATCTAGATCATTATTTTGGAATTTATTATATGAACTAAAACCTATCCCGTGTAGTCCAAATAGATTACGGAATCCAGGAATAACATTCTCTCCTCTAAGGTAATAAGATTTTCCTGTGTTCGGATTAATCATTAATTTGCCTTGATCATCCAATTTACCCACGCCTATAGCAAATATAATACGATTCCAGTCATTTTGGTTCCAATACTTTAAATTAGGTGTTGAAACAGGATAACCATCTTTACCTTGTTTATGTGTATAGGAAATACTCAAACGATGGGTATCATCAAAATCTTTATCAACTCGAATATTAGCTCCTTTTTCTTTAAACTCAGACCCACCAAGCGTAGCAGATTTACCTGTATAGCCATCCACAAACTTTGTGTCGCCAGAGGTAATTTTATTTAGACCTACAAAATAATGTAAGGAGTTATCATTACCCGCACTGCCCAAGTAAGTGAAGTCATATTTATGTTGCTTCCAGCTACCTGTTGAAACATCTAATGTAGCCTGTCCACCACCTTCAACTCCTTTACGAGTCAAAATATTAATGACGCCACCTGTAGCATCTGAACCATACGCCGAAGCCCCAGGTCCTTTGATAACTTCAATTTTATCAACAGCATTCATATTGATGACTTGATCTAAATTTACACCTGTACTTTTGCTACCATTTTCATTCATAGAACCAATATTCTCACTGGTCAAATTATCTACACGACGACCATCTACAAGAATAATCACTCGAGCATCGCCATTAATAGTCAAACTATTATTATGTGAATTATATCCATATTCTCCACCACGATATCCAGGACTTTGGATAGCTACACCGGGAACACGTTTAATGGCTTCACTTAAATCAGTATAGTGACGCTTTTCAATCTCTTCCCGAGTAATAACTTTCACATCACCACCTGTACGATAATAGGATTGTTCCGTTACAGTGTTACCAAATTGATCCTTTGAACGGTCTCCCTTCACGATTTTAGGGTCTAATTGATACTTATCTAGATGTTCATCAAATGCCGCTTGTACTCCACTAAATGTAGTAAGTGCTACGCAAGCTAGCAAAGCTGCTGACACCCCTTTTTTTGTAAATTTCATGAATATACCTCCCTTAAGTATTCCGTACGCCCTACGAAATATAAAACACCCCTTATTCTTATAAGGTTTCATTTCAAGTATAAGTCTACAATACGTTAAAATTCAAGTTTATCATTATGAAAATTCATAATTCTTTGTATTACGATATGTTATATTGCAATTATTGTATACCTTGACTTATATATTTTTTAGTATTGATTACGCCCATCTACAATATCCTCTAATACTATTTTAATAACAAAAACCGCCATACAATTCTTATCTAAATATAATAAGAACCATATGGCGCTATGTACTTCATCTAAGCTAATGTATAGATGTCACTATTTAATTTTATAATGCAAAGCGATAGGTTCTCGTTGCATAGGCTCGGACTGGCCGTCCATTACGTGTAGCTGGTACAAAAGTCCATTGATATGCCACGCGCATCACGGCTTGTTCAAACTCAGTTTGTCCGCTGCCTCCAACAATATCTACAGAGCTAACTGAACCATCTTTTTCTACTACCAATTGAACAACCACAGTGCCTGTTTTACCTTGGCGGAGCATTTTAGGGGGGTACGGTGCTTCTACATCACTGACTAGAGATAAACTACCAGCATCGACAATCACTCCATCATCGTTGCCCTCTACCCCGTTACCATCTCCAGTGCCTTTGCCGTCGCCATCTCCATTACCATCACTATTTCTATCGCTAGGTCCCGTACCTTCTCCAGCGCCTCCAGAATTTCCTGGAAGTGCTGATGGCGGTGCGACAATCGCTACCTGTTTAGGTGCTTCCGCTTTCACTTGTTCTAAAATTGCCTCTGCATCAGCTAAATTTGTGATAGGTGGTGGAATCTCACGTTTTTCTGTATGTGGCGCTGTAATCGCAGGACCTGCATTCGGCTGTCCTGCGCTTCCTTTATCCTCATGAACCAACTGTACCTCTACAATTTCATCTGATTCTGGTGTCGGTGTTTGGATATGACCCAATACACCTAGAAGTACTACAAGACCTATATTTGTCAGTCCGGATATCACTGCGGGTATACGCCATCGTCTATCCATAGTACCTCCTTATTTACTATCTGTTGCAATGGATACTTTCACGATACCCATTTGTTTCAATGTATCTAAAACAGTGACAAATGCACCATATTCTGCCTTCGCATCGCCACGCAAGATAACTACCATATCATCGCCCTTCGCTTTTTCCGCTTGTAAGTAGCGAATCATTTGGTCTAATGTCACTGGCTGCGCTTCCACATAAATTTGTCCATTACTAGTCACAGTAATTGGAATTTTACGTTGCAAGTCCACTTTCGATGCCACCGCTTGTGGTAATTGAATAGGCACAGACTTTTGTACGACCATAGTCAACATACTCATCATGAAAAATACCAATAAAAAGAATATAATATCGATCATTGGAATAATCATGAGTTTCGGTTTAGACGTAGTCCGTAAGGATCTAAGCCGCATGGTTGTCACCTGCCAATTCCGCCATATACATAGCACTTGCATCTTCGATTTGGCTAATCAAAATATCTTGTTGTTGCACTAAGTATGTATGTAAAATTAAAGCAATAATTGCCACGATCAAGCCTGTCGCTGTGGCAATCAAGGCTTCCCCTACGCCGCCAGTGATAGCAAATGGTTGGCCTTCAGAAATGGATAATACGCTGAAAGAACCAATCATACCAGTTACCGTACCCAACAAGCCCAATAATGGAGCCATCGTAACGATAGATTCAATATAGTTTAAATATTGGCGCAACTTAGCAGATTCACTAATGGCTGCTGCTTCCAACAATTTTTCTTGCTGCTCTTTGTTATTGCCACCACGAGCTGCCTCTGCAAAAGTATTTGA
>UQVF01000022.1 GCA_900544365.1 uncultured Veillonella sp.
CAGAGAGCCTTCTTATTTTTTTATTTTTTTGTCACAAATGTATTATACTCTTACAAAAACACGCCTCTATGAAAATAGCAAACTCGCATATCTTCATAGAGGCGTATTCATTTTTTATCCGTATTCCAACAAATACAAATTATTCTTTCTTACCTTCTTGTCCTATACCGTTAAATACCACATTTAATACTACTGCTAGAACACTACCAAAGGTGATTCCACTTTCAAAAATAATTTTTGCCGCGGCTGGAAATCCTTGATAAAAGTGAGGTGCTCCAATCGGTATCATAGCAACACCTATACTTAAGGCAACAATCATTAAATTATGATTATTTTCGTAGTCTACTTTTCCCAAGGAACGAATACCACTAGCAATAATCATACCAAACATAGCAATCCCTGCTCCTCCAAGCACAGGGCTAGGGATGGAGGCTACTACCGCTGCTAATTTAGGAAAAAGACCTAGGACCATTAAAATAATACCAGAGGTAGCTACTACGTATCGGCTCTTAACATTGGTAACAGCGATTAATCCTATATTTTGTGCAAATGCTGTGTAGGGGAAACTATTTAAAAATCCACCAATACATGTAGATAGTCCATCAGCTTGCAAACAAGAACTCAACGTTTTCTTATCCACTTTTTTGTCCACAATTTCACCAATCGCAATGGCATCCCCTGTAGTTTCCACCATGCACACAGACATAACCACTAACATAGCTATAATAGAACTTACATCAAAGGTAGGCATCCCAAAGGCAAGTGGTGTGACAAGAGCCACCCAGTCTGCTTCAGTAACCTCTACAAAGTTTACGGCCCCTAATGCGTAGGCTATCATAGTACCACCTAAAAGTCCTATAAGTACAGATAAATTACTTAGGAATCCTTTCGCAAAGCGATTCACTAAAACTACGATTAATAATGTTAAGCCTGCCAACCAAAGATTGGTAGCACTTGCGTAGTTAGGATCCTCCGGAGATACTCCGGCAATCCACACAACGGCTACAGGCATTAAACTTATACCAATAATGGTAACAATTGTACCTGTTACCACTGGAGGGAATAAACGTATAAGTCGACTAAAATAAGGAGCTATTAAAAACGTAAAAAATCCCGCCACTATAATTGCTCCATAAATAGCAGTCAGGCCATGTTCCGTTCCTATAATGATCATGGGTGCTACCGCTGCAAAGGTAACCCCTTGAATCATGGGAATTCGAGCACCAATAGGTCCTATCCCTAATGTTTGAATCAATGTAGCAATACCACAAGCAAATAAATCTGCATTAATTAAGCGAATCAAATCTTGTGTAGATAACCCTAATGCATTCGCTAAAATAATGGGAACTGCTACAGCACCTGCGTACATTGCTAGTACATGCTGTAATCCATATGAAAATAATTTAGATACAGGTAACATTTCATCAACAGGATGAACCTGTTTTGTAATTTCACTCATGACTTCTCTCCATTCATCAATAGTAAGATTTAGAAGTTTTTCTAATTATATTTCTTTTATATTAAATCACAACTTATATAGTTTGTCAAAAATAGCCTACTCTATAAGGAGTAGGCTATCTTTTATTTACCTCTTGTAGGATTTTATAGTTGGATTGTGATCCTTCATCGCTTGCTCTAAACCGAAAATTACCATTTCATTCATATATGTACGCAATTCATCATTGTGCACTTTTGCCGCATGACGTGCCAAAATACCTAGGAACTCATCTTTATACACTTGCACTTGAGTATCGCCTACAAATCGATGTGCTTGTAAATAGTTTTGATAATCTGCATATAAACTATTTAATACTTGTCGACCATAACTATCTTTTTTCCATCGATGGCTATCAATGTAAAAATTTTTTCTTACATTCATATAATATAATGCATTGATTACATCTAAATGACCTGCAGAAACAACCTGATTAGTTTGCAGCTCAAACAGTTCTTTACTATGACCTTGACCATAATTCACAAAAGAGTCCACTACTTGTTTCACTTCCCAGTTAGGACTTTCTACAGTAATTTTCTCTTCCATAGCGCTAATAACTTGTAAACCTTCTTTTTCTGGCAACATCAAAGGATCTTGTGCAGCATACGCCGTCTGTCCCAAAACAATCATACTGACCATGGCAGCACTTAGTAGAAAACGTTTACTTTGTATTTTCATATAAACTCCTTTCGACAATTCATTTTACTCAACTTTATTTGATTCCATACCCTTATTATACAGGCTAGTTCTTATTTATTCAATCCGTTACGCTAGCTTACTCTGCATTGGCATTCAAGATTTCACATTGGGATTGTTCTTGACTTTTAACCTCCTATCAATTACCATATAGTTAACTATGATAATACGTATCATTATCGAACTTTATTGTGGAGGTTATTATGAAATACCTTGAATTCCAAGAATTACCTTATTCCTATGACTTCTTAGCTCCTGTTATCAGCAAAAGCGATGTAGAAACTATGTATTCCCACATCTATAAAGGCTATGTAGACTCCGCTAACAAAGCACTAGAAACACACCCCGACCTTCGTTTCGGATGCATCGACTGTTTACTAGGCGCCTTAAGTCATGTACCAAAAGATATTCGCAGCATCATCCGAAATTGTGGTGGTGGCTATAAAAATTACACTTTATTTTGGAACATCTTAACTAGCGTTAACAACTCTAAGTTTGAAGGTCCTATAGCCGATGCTATTGTCTCAACCTTTGGCTCCTATGAAACCTTTAAAATACAATTTTCAGCTGTAGCTAATTCACACTTTGGTAGTGGTTGGGTTTGGCTTGCACTCAATCCAGACAATACCCTTTCTATTACCTCCACCCACAACCAAGACAACCCTATTATGGAAATGCAAACTGCCATCTTAGGTATCAATTTATGGGAACATGCCTACTATGGAACATACCAACATCGTCGACATGACTATATCACTAATTTCTTCAGCATCATCAACTGGGAAAAGGTGAACCAAATCTACGAAGATACACTAAGGAACCCTAATCGTTTTGGCCACGAATAATCGAATAATAAAAGCTGTCATTACCTCATAGTACATGACAGCTTTTTTCTATTCTTATGGTACCGTCCCTACATGAACAGCTACGATACCACCTGTAAGCTCATAATATTTAGCATCCTCTAAACCCACGTCTTGGAAGATTTTTAGAACACCCTCTTGCCCTACATACCGACGCAATGATTCCGGAAGCCAAGCATAAGAGGATTGATCTCGACTCAATTTACCCAACAGAGGTAAAATCTTTTCAAAATACAGGTAATAAGCTTGCTTAAAGCCAAACATCGTTGGCTTAGCTAATTCTAGAGTCACCACTTTACCACCAGGCTTTACAACTCTTTTCATTTCTCGAATAGTTTTCTCAATACTTGGTACATTTCGTAAAGCAAAACCAGATACTGCACCATCGAAAGAATTACTGTCATAAGGCAAATCCATAGCATCCCCTTGAGTCAAAGTCACACGATCTGTATATCCTTCCTTCTCTAATCGATTTTGCCCTACAGCTAACATTTCTGGACTAAAATCAAGTCCCTCCACATGTAAAGAAGGGATTTCTTGTAGTGCCGTTTTTGTCAGCATACATGTACCACAAGCAATATCTGCTAATCGCATTCCCTCTGTTAGATCTAGTTGTTCTATAGCAAATTTACGCCACCGTGCATCTTGATTAAAACTCAGCAAAGTATTCATCACATCGTAATGCTTAGCAATATGAGAGAATACATCTTGCACATAGGCTTTTTTATCATCATGCGTTTTAAATTCCACGATATACCTCCAGTTACTATCTACCGATATTCATTATACACGAATAAATACGTATATTCCATAATCTATATTTTTTTCTCTTGCCAAAAGCATATATTCCGTTTATAATGTCTTTATGTCTTTTATGAGTAGATATTTGTACTCGATTTTAAGTATTTATAAGTGTAAGGAGTTTTCTATGAGGGCATTATTTCAGTTTATCAATAAATTCAGCCTCATTCAGCAAATCTGTGTAGGTCTATTAATCGGCATCGGTTTTGCCGTATGGGCCCCTGAGACAGCTGTAAAGTTATCTTTATTAGGTACAATTTTTGTAGGTGCATTAAAAGGTGTAGCACCCGTATTAGTATTTTTCTTGGTTATTGCAGCCGTAAGCCGTCATCGTTCTGGACAAAAAACAGGGATGCGATCCATTATTGTTTTATATATAGTCGGTACATTTGCAGCGGCAGCTTTAGCTGTAGTAGGCAGCTTTTTATTTCCTACTACTCTATTGTTGACAGCATCTCCAGCAGATACGGCCCCACCAAATGGCATCACTGCCGTGCTATCAACATTATTAACAAATATTGTTGAAAATCCTGTGAAAGCTATTTTAGGAGGCAATTATATCGGTATTTTAGGATGGGCTCTTCTTTTCGGTGCAGCATTACGTAATGCAAATAATGAAACAAAAGATGTAATGCTATCCATCTCTGATGCCATTACAACATCTGTACAATGGATTATAAAATTCGCTCCTCTTGGAATCATGGGTCTTGTAGCACAATCTATAGGTGAAAATGGGCTAGGCGCCCTTCTTACATATGGTAAATTACTACTTGTGCTATTAGGATGTATGTTTGTCGTAGCTCTTATTGTAAATCCAATTATTGTTGCTGCTGTTATCAAGCGCAATCCATATCCATTAGTATTCCGTTGTCTACGCGAATCTGGAGTGACTGCTTTTTTCACACGTAGCTCTGCTGCTAACATTCCAGTTAATATGGACTTAGCTAAACGTCTTGGTATTACACCAGACACGTATTCTATCTCCATTCCTTTAGGTGCTACCATCAACATGGCAGGTGCAGCTATTACCATCACAGTTATGACTTTAGCCGCAGTATCTACATTAGGAATTCAAGTAGATTTAGCTACCGCTATCTTATTAAGTGTGATTGCGACTATCTCTGCTTGTGGTGCCTCTGGTGTAGCTGGTGGCTCTCTCCTATTGATTCCTTTGGCTTGCTCCCTTTTTGGTATCTCCAACGATGTAGCCATGCAAGTAGTTGGTGTTGGTTTCATTATCGGTGTCATCCAAGACTCTACAGAAACAGCATTAAACTCTTCTACAGATATCTTGTTCACAGCAGCTGTAGATTATGCCCGTCATGGCTATCCGACCGATAAGATATAAGACTTCACCTTATACATAGTGTTTGAAAGGTTTACTTGTTCTTTGGTATGGGACGCCCAATAGAATATACAATACAATATAGCTTATAAAAGTAAGCGCTAACAAGGACTGGCACAACATATGCCAGTCCTTTTAGTATCCCTTGTATACTATTTTGACTCTTTCCTAAGTTTTGAAGACAGCAATTAATCTGCTCAGTTTCTTTTATATAAGAACTGTAATAACATATAAATATACTGGTCTTATGATATATTTAGGGACACCAATAGGCACTAGAAAAATAAGAGGCAAGTTGACAGCCATTGTTCAACTTGCCTCTTGTGTATTGCATATACCTTATGTATTTTTTATAGTTCCTAGATTTTATCTACTTATCATTATACCCCAGTATAGCCGTGTACTACATTCGGTTTCACGACAAATGTCGGCAGTACCGCTTCCACTAACTGACTCAATTTCTGTGAAAGTTCCTCTTTTGTATATTTCACACTATGCGGTACTTGTACATCAAAGCCTATCTTTCTATTCTCCACATCGATGCGAATATCATACAAAGAAAAGCTATCATCATAGGCTTGGATAACTGACACTAACCGTTGTTGTAAGGCTAGCGTTTGCTCATTCACAACGATTGGATCCATATGGATTGTGAGCTTTAACTGCAATTCTTTCAAAGCTTGTCGTTCTACACGATCAATCATAGTATGGATAGTCATCGCATCTTGTTTGGCGTCAACTTCCACATGAATGGAAGCATACTCATGCCCTGGACCATAGTCATGAATCATTAAATCATGAGTCCCTAAAATACCAGGCTTAGATTCTACAAAACTAATAATCTCTTGCACCCGCTCTGCTGTAGGTTCAAATCCTAATAAACGGTCTGTCGCTTCTTTTAGTACTTCAAAACCTGCTTTTGCGATGATCAGTGCCACGATTAATCCCAAATAACCGTCAACACTCAATTGGAACATACCACCCAACAATAAACCGATAGCAATCGCTGCGGTAGCCCATACATCAGATAAAGCTTCTTTCCCATTGGCACGCAAGATAGGGGAATCAATGCGATTACCAATGGAACGCAAGAAGAACGATAACCAAATCTTTAAAGCCATAGCGCCTAACATAACAGCTAGTGCAGACATGGAAAACTCCACTACCTCTGGGTTCATAATGTGTTCTACCGCTTCAATGCCTAATTGAGCAGCTACGACAAAGAGTAATATAGAAAAGCCAATGGATAACAAATACTCCATTCGACCATGTCCATATGGATGTTCTGCATCTGCTTTACGTCCAGATAATTTAAAACTCAAAAAGGATACTAATGATCCTCCTGCATCTGCTACATTATGGATGGCATCACTAATCATGGCAATGGAGCCGATAAGAAAACCGATGACTAATTCGCCTAAACAAACTAACACATTTACCATAATACCTGTTATGCTTGCCATAATACCATATTGTTGGCGTACACTAGTATCTTTGACTTCATCTTTATTGTTTACAAATAAACGGATTAATACTTCTGTCATACTACACCTCTTTTATCTATTTAACATATACATACAATTCTACCTTATTCTAATCTACTATATCTCAAAGGTAGTCCTATTATTCTCATTTACTTTCTCATTATACACTGTTATCTAACTATTATCAACTATATTTTTAATTGAGAACCCTTGATTTCAAAATACTTATAACCTATGCTATATACTCATACAATAAGGTAAGGTAGATTTCTTTATGAGCGGCACAGTTACATATCAATTATCATCATATATTAGTATAAAAAAACTGTAGTGATAGCATCCCCATCACTACAGTTTTTTAGTTTATATGTTATTAATAGATTACCATTTATGTTCGTAGAACACTTGTGTCCACATAGAAACTTCTGACAATGTTGGATGTGGAGCCATAGCCTCCCCAATGGATATAACAGATTGTGGATCCAAATACCGTGTCAAACCTTGTGCACGTAGTTCTTTTGTTGTGCTAGAACCAATTTCTTCATGAACCGGCACTAATTTCACTTCACCACTATTCATTAAATGTACATATGGTTGGAACAAGATAGATGCTTGTGGTCCCACAATATGAGCCCCTAATAGACGATTCGTGGATTTATCGACTACCACTTTGATAAATCCATCATGTACATCACCTTTATCAATACCAAGCGCCATGCCTTTGGCCGAATTGGAATAATGGTTGATACCAACTCCTACATCATAACCCGCTTCTTTTGCTTCCGCTTCTGTCATGCCAATACGACCGACTTCTGGATAGGTAAAAGTTACCATCGGAATCAAATCATAGCGTGCCCAACGATAGTCTGTTGGAGATGTAGCACGATACAAGTTATGAGAGATAATATCTCCTTCATAGTTGGCACGATGACGGAAGGCTGCATTACCATTCACATCACCTAAGGCATACACACCTTCTACCGATGTTTCTAAAAATTCATTGGTTTTGATCCAACCACCTGGCAATTGTTCTATATGCGTATTTTCTAGGTGTAAATCTTCTACAGACGGAGCAATACCAGTAGCCACCAAAATTTCATCTACACGGATTTCAGATACTTCCCCAGTAGTACGATGTTTCACAGTGATCACTTTATCACCATTGTCTACTCGTACATTGTCACATACAGTATCTGTTAATACGTTTACGCCGATGGCTTTCATTTCTTCTAAAATATGAGCAGAAATCGCTTCATCTTCTTTTGGCAATAAACGCACATTACGTTGGATTAATGTCACTTCTGTACCTGCTGCGGCAAAAACACCAGCAAATTCTGTACCGATAGGACCACCACCAAATACAGCTAAGCGTTTGTACGGAGTTTTTGGATATTCACTGCCAAATAGTTTTTCGCTAGTAATGTATCCTGCTTCTTCTAATCCATCCACATGATTCACTTTTGAATGACCGCCTGTACCAATGATGATCGTAGGTGCAGTAATTTCCTCTGTTTTTGTACCCTCTTGTAATGTTACATATAACACTTTGTCACTTACAAAAGTAGCTGCTCCATGGTATACATCAGCATTATCAAAGCTTTCATAAAACTCTTTGACGCCTTTGCTTTTATTGATGGCTTTCCATACACGTTCACTCACTACATTCCAGTTAAGAGTCGGTGTAGCAGTTTCTACACCAATTTTTTTCCAACCATGGCTTTCATGTACTACATCGGCTGCCGTAACCATTACTTTTGTAGGGATACAACCACGTGTCAAACAAGTGCCTCCAAAGCCTGTTTTTTCAATCACAGCTACACGTTTACCTGCATTTAGCGCTGCATCAGCGACTAAACTAGCACCACCAGTACCAATTACGATTACATCATATTGTTTCATTTACATCATCCTTTCTAAACTAATGGATAATCTTTATTCTTAATATATAGTATATCATACATCGACTATTTTAGATATGAGAATTTTTACTATTTTCCACTAGCGATAGAATCTAATAATTCAATATACGTTTCCTTTGTTAAAGGAGCTTCAAAGTTTTCTAGAATCTCTTCAGCTACCTGTGCCTCATCATATAATAAATCAACAATGGTCATAGCTAAAGCTTGGGCCGTTTTAATATAGGCTACATCTGGTACAGTAATATTATATTCCGCACTATGGAGCACCCCTTCAATACATCCTACCCAAGGATGGATGACTGGCATTAAATGGGACACATCCCCCATATCTGTGCTCGCTGTCATATGCACTCGCTGACGTACATTCTCTGTGCCGAATAGTGGTTCAGAATTAGAACGTAAGAGCTGGTTCATATCAGGATTATCCTGCATCGGTAAATAGCCCGGTAGATCATGAATGACACATGTAGCACCCACTCCATCTCCACCAGCTTTTAACGCACGATTCACTCGTTGATTTCCGTCCACAATAGCTTGTATATTAGAGGCACGCACATAGCTTTCTACTTGCACATAATCAGGTACACAGTTTACCAATGTCCCCCCTTGATTAATAATAGGATGGAATCGGAAGTAATCGCTTTCTTTGAACGTCTCCCGAATGGCATGCACCCCCATTACCCCCATCAAGGCTGCATTTAATGCGTTAATCCCTTCATGAGGGGATGCCGCTGCGTGAGCAATTTTCCCATGGTATTCAATCAGTTTTGCCACAAATCCATTGGAGGTACTACCTAAATTCATTTCTCCAGTCGGTGTATCTGCTGTCTCTACATGCATTTGCATCGCCATATGAATATCATCAAATGCACCTTCATATATAAGCTGTTGTTTACCACCTAAGTATTTAATCGTTCCTTTTTCACGCAATGTATTGCGATAATCCACTTCGATCATCTCTTCTGCGGGGACCGCAAATAAAACTACATCCCCACCGAGAGCTTCCATAACACCTTCTGCTTGTAAACCCATTGCTACTGCAAATAAATTGGCAATTTGCACATTATGACCACAACAATGCGCCGCTCCTGTCATAGGATCTGCCTTTGGATGACGATGACATACGATTGCATCTAGTTCACCAATCATAGCTACCGTCTTCTTAGATTTGCCGCCTTGCAAACGTCCTTTCACACCTGTAATCGCATGTCCAGTTGTAAAAGGTATCCCTAATTCCGTAAACATATCTTGTACTTTTTTAGATGTTTTATATTCTTTATATCCCAATTCTGGTTCATCCATGATGGCGCCCGCTAATGCACGCAATCGTTCTTGCCCTGCTACAATGGCATCACACACACGTTGTTTCACTTCTTCTTTCGTTAACATAATCTATCTCCTTATATACTCTATGAAAATACCCTTGTTTAAAGGCATCTATATACATCGCTTATGGTCTATTGTACCATGAAATCAAAAAGAGAGTTGATAGGAAATCATCAACTCTCTCTTATTAAGTGAATCTATAATCTATATGTGTTTATTCAATATTAAATAACACCTTGCATATGCAATACAAAATGAGCCACTGCAGCAGCGCAAATAAAAGTCCCCGCTGTTACCGCTAGTGCGACTGGAATAATTCTCCAAGATAAACGACGGAACGCTCCCAAATCTTTTCCCAAAGAAAGGCCTGCATATGCTAACACTGGTGTCGTAGTAGCCAAGAATGTAACTTCTTTTGTCTGCGCAATAATCCATGCTTGTCCTGGCATTACCGGCAAAGAGGCAATAACCCCTACTAAAGATACCCAGAAGACCATAGGGAATCGATTGGCTAACGGCAAATACGAAATAATAGCACCAATAATAGCTAAGCCTGCAATGACAAAGACGCCTACAAGACTTGGCCCCAATAGATGCTTGCCATCAATGATATTACCTACAGCAGTCATAATAGCTGCAATGCATATGACAACGACAAATTGTGTAATTTTTTCACTTATAGTCATCTTATTTTCCCTCCTCAGCCAAATCTTGTTCACGTGTACGACCTGTAAAGAAGTTATATGTTTTTTCCATCACTGGCAAGGATACGAAAATGCCAAAGTACACTCCTAGTACGGTAGTTAGCAAATTAGCAGCTCCTGCTAAGGCAGCAATTTGAGCTTCATATTCTGGATATACCGCAATGATAGGCGCTGTAGAGGCAGCCATCATACTCGCACTACCTACACCAGCTCCCATAGCCAATGCCAATGGATGGAACCACCCCATTTGTGCAAAGAATCCTGCTAGCACTGATGCCCACATAGCCCCAATCAATACGCCACAGATATACATCCCCATAACGCCACGACCCTCAGGAGAACTAAAACCAAATTTATCGATGATAATCGCCACATTTGGCTCACGGTCTACAGAGTAACAAGCCCCCACTGCTTCGCGGCGCATTCCTACTAACAATGCCACTGGTAAGCCGAATAGAATAGTACCAAAGAAATGACCTAGCTCTTGCAACATAAGAGCCAATCCAGCCGTAGACAAAATTTCTAAATTAGGACCAATCCCTAACCCTACTTTCACCATTAAGAGCATCACTGCAATCCCAAGATAATCTGCCGATTTTTCCATGGTTTCCACTGTTAAAATCTTGAATGACGGAATAGATACAAAAAGACCCATGATTAACGCATAAAGAAGCGGTAAGAATACGACTGCCCCAAAGCGTTGAATTCCAATCATTTCTGCAATGATAGTAATCACAAGAGCCAATGCATGTAATTTCCAATTTTGTAATACTTGCATACAATACCTCCTATACTAAAAATAAAACTATTTCTTTATTATAGTAAAGTTTATCCTAAGTGGTCAATGCAGTATTGCTCTTGAATTGACAATGTGTTTACAAACGTAAAATAAGAGGCAGATAGATAGCTATCCACCTCTTATAATTAAGAGCTAGTATATTGATTTGTCATAAGTCTTATAATTATCTTATGCGTTTACTAAAGCTTTTCCTAATGCTTCACATTGTTCTTTACCAGAATCATCAGGTTCACCCATCACTGGCAATTTGTCAACTACAACGCCATTAGCGCCTTCTACGCGACCAGCCCAGTCATCTAACCAAGAGCCACCCCAACCGTAGGAGCCGAACAATACTACCTTTTTACCTGCTAATTTAGGTTCTAATGCTTCATAGAATGGTGCAAATTCACCGTCTTCTAATTCTTCAGCACCCATATCAGCGCAACCTAATGCTAATTTTTCATAGTTAGCAGCTTCGTCTGCAGTGATTTCAGAAACGGATTTCACTACTACTTCTTGACCAGCATCAGCGATGCCTTTACCTACAGCTTCTGCCATTGCAGCAGTGTTACCTGTTCCAGACCAATAAATTACAGCGATCATAATGTTACCTCCTAGCATGCCGTTACGGCAACCAAAGACTCTAAAGATTTTCCTTTATTCAACTGTGCGTGACAGTAATCACGGCACATTCGAAAACAATGAAATGCGTGCATAGCTGACGCTTGATTCCCATATACTTTCCAGTCGCCACAGACTTTATAGCCTGCTCCCCGGAATTGAATAAACGCCTTTACATCTTCTAATGGATATCCTAAAAACACACCGATCTCATGAGGAAACACATCGCTCATTTCAATACGTTCACGCAAATGTAATAACCAATCTGCCAATGTTCCATAGGATTCATATCCATAATATTGTAAAAATGCTAGCACCTCAGGTTGTCGCAAATAGTCCTCAAGCATACGTTCTCGAAATACGAGTAATAATTTTCGTTTTTCACAATGGCACAGTTCATAAAAAAACAGCCCTTTTTGATTGAATTTATCATTATACTCATTTGTTTTCTCTACCATTTTAGCCCCTAAATGCTGAGGTAAAGCAACAAGATTCGCTACTTTAATACCTCGAATCGCGGGCGCACAATGGTAACCGATAATCTGCTCGATGGATTCCATTTGTCGTACCTGCCTTTTTACGTATTTTGGGGAGAACACTTGCTCTCACAGCAAATAGATAATCCGGATATATATCATCTCGAAAGATGAAACAAAATAATGAAAATTATTTCTATTATTATACAAATAATCCTAATTTCTGTCAATAAGTATGAGAATTTTTTTCATTTTTAAAACAAAAAAGTTGCATTCTTTGAGGCACTTAGCATTAGTCAAAATATACTACAGCAGCGCTTCTCAAAGTTTGCAACTTTTTTTACAGCAAATAATTCAATTGTTTTCTTAAAGATTCATCTTTCACATGCGTCATTATATAGCGCACTTTTGGAGCACCTGTTCCATCAGCTAGCAATGCAATCTGCATATACATAGGATATTCCATTTGTTTATACCAAGTATTTACAATCATTTCACCTATGTAAACCTGCTTTCTTACTTCCCGAAAAGGTACAACCACTTTAAACATATCTGAATAGTCTTTTACATAGGCATCATAGTCCTGAATCATAGAAACTGTATACCTATAGCCTATAGGAGCATTGATAGGATTCCAACCATCTTTTTTAGGCCCAAATCCATAGAGTAACGTCCCTTCACCATAACGAGCATAATAATAATTATTACCGCTCTTATCCATCAACATATAGGATATGTTTGTATCAATACCAATTTGGCGTAATCCAGCCTCTAACGGCTGTGCTACACCAGAAGAGACAATACTGAAACTTCCCCCTTCTTGGGTCAACATATGGGATGGCCATTTGATGCTTCCCACATCCGACGCTTCCACCACTGCTATAGAACTAATCAGCATTGATATAACAATCACAACCCAAGAAAGCCACTTTTTTCTTCTACTCATGGTATTCCCTAACCTTGTTTCTTTTGCATCTTAGCCCATGTATCACGCATTCCTACCGTACGATTCATTACGATGTGGTCTGGCGTGCTATCTTTATCAGTTACAAAATAGCCAGTACGCAAGAAATGATAATGTTCACCCACTTGTGTATTACGGAATGCCGCTTCCCCTTTAGCAGATTTAACTTCTAAGGAGTTTGGATTTAACTGTTGCAAGAAATCCTTACCTGCAGCTTCCTCATCTTGTGATGATAGGAGGTAATCATATAAGCGCACTTCCATATCCACTGCAGTAGATGCTTCTACCCAATGTAAGATACCTTTCACTTTCTTCTGACATCCTGTTCCAGATTTAGTCGCTGGATCGTATGTACAGTGGATTTCAGTGATATTGCCATCAGCATCTTTTACCATAGATTGACATTCAATGATGTAGGCACCTTTTAAGCGCACTTCTTTACCAGGTGCTAAGCGGAAGAATTTTTTTACTGGTTCTTCCATAAAATCACCACGTTCGATATATACTTCACGACCAAATGTCACTTCACGTGTGCCCATTGTTTCATTTTCTGTATTGTTCTCAATCACCAATGTTTCTGTCTGTCCTTCTGGGTAGTTTGTGATAACAACTTTTACAGGGTCCAATACAGCCATATACCGTGGTGCTTTCAATTTCAAATCTTCACGAATACAGAACTCTAATAATCCCACTTCTACCATACTATCTGCTTTGGCTACGCCGATACGTTCACAGAAGTCACGAATAGACTCTGGTGTATATCCCCGACGACGCAATCCAGAAATCGTTGGCATACGAGGATCATCCCAACCACTTACAAGATTTAACTCAACCAATTGACGCAATTTACGCTTACTCATAACCATATTTGTTACATTTAAGCGAGCAAATTCAATCTGTTTTGGCTTTTCTCTATCTTCCCAGTCTTCTAACATCCAATTATATAATGGACGATGTACTTCAAACTCTAAGGTACATACTGAATGGGTAATACGTTCTATAGCATCAGATACTGGATGGGCATAGTCATACATAGGGTAAATATTCCATTCAGAACCAGTGCGATGATGGTCAGCATGTAAAATACGATACAATACAGGGTCACGCATTACGATGTTAGGATCTGCCATGTCAATTTTGGCACGTAATACTTTCTCTCCATCCTTATATTTACCCTCTTTCATTTCTTCAAAGAGTCGCAAATTTTCTTCTACACTGCGATCACGAAAAGGACTATTGGTGCCTGGAGTTGTAAAATCGCCACGAGTAGCACGGATTTCTTCTGGTGTTTGATCATCTACATAGGCTTTACCTTTTTTGATCAAAACTTGAGCATATTCATATAATTTTCCGAAATAATCAGATGCATAATGTACATCGCCATGCCATTCAAAGCCCAACCATTTTACATCTTCTTCAATGGATTCTACATATTCTACATCTTCTTTTACAGGGTTTGTATCATCAAAACGTAAGTTTGTTAAGCCTTGATATGATTTACCAAGACCAAAGTTCAAGCAAATAGACTTCGCATGTCCAATATGTAAATATCCATTTGGTTCTGGAGGGAATCGTGTATGGACACGTTTTCCATAGGTATTTTCTTCATTGTCTGTATTAATAATCGCTTCAATAAAATTAGTAGTTTGAGGCGTTGTTTCTTCTGTACTCATCATCGTCTCTTTCGATTCCATGTGATTCTTCCTCTCTTATATTGATTATACACAAGTGCACGTTCTGCACATTCTCTTTATTATACCATAGGAACAGCTATGTTTCATCGATTTCTTGCGTTTCCTATCACTTCATTCCCTACCTGGTAGAAAGTGATTCTCTATTCTTCAGTGGCTATATAATTGATACTTTCATTGACGCAGGTCAACAACGGTTTTCCTTGCACACCAGCAATCAGATTATTCGCCGTTAGCATAGCCATTTCCTTGCGAGTACGATCTGTGAAAGACCCAATATGTGGCACCACTAAACATTTACCAGTCTTAAGTAATGGATGATCTGCCCCAATCGGTTCTGGATCTACCACATCGAGAGCAGCATAATCAATTTGACCTGTTTCTAATGCATGTACTAAGGCATCTGTATCCACAATTTTTCCACGACCAACATTCACAAATAAAGCTGTTTCTTTCATCATTTCAAAAGCTTCAGCATCAATTAAATGGTATGTTTCCTCTGTCAATGGAGCCATCACCAAAACGATATCACTAGTAGTTAGTAATTTACCCAATGACACATAGGTTGTCATCAACAAGCTATCATCATTGCGACGATTACGGTTATGATATTGTACAGTCATTCCAAACGCACGAGCTCTGCGAGATACAGATACTCCAATCTTGCCCATACCTATAATCCCTAATGTCATACGACTTAAATCTTTCCCTTTTATATTAGAAGGTTGTTCTGCCCATTTCCCATCCTTAACAAACTGAGCATTTTCATAGATTCTACGACTTGCAGCTGCCATTAAAGTAAATGCTAGCTCCGCCGTAGTTTCTGTTAATACATCAGGTGTATTACCATACGGGATATTGCGAGCTGTTAATGCATCT
Source organism: uncultured Veillonella sp. (assembly GCA_900544365.1). Classification (GTDB taxonomy): domain Bacteria; phylum Bacillota; class Negativicutes; order Veillonellales; family Veillonellaceae; genus F0422. The sequence continues at coordinate 16,046 of UQVF01000022.1, forward strand.
ACATCAATATTATCATACCCCACAGAGGCCTGTGCAATGACCTTCAACTTAGGGGCGTCCTTAATTAAATCTTCATCCACCGAGAAGTGATTAATACTCCATAGTCCATCCGCATCACGGAGCCACTCTTTTAATAATTCTTTTGGCATCTTCTCCTGTTCAGTCCATTGACGTACTGTTACATGTTCACTTAAATAGGAGATTGCATCCTTACGCACCAAACCTGGTACTACTACGATTGGTTTATCCATCATATGCCTCACTTTCATTTATCTGATCTATCTATATTACGGAGCTATAAATTACAGGAAATCATTCTATATTCATCCATAGAAGTTCCCTTCTGTAAATTATATCATATCTACATCAGACAATAAAAAAGACAGTCCTACTTTCATAGAACTGTGCTTTCTTTTTGTAGATACAGTAACTTGCACTCTCAAACGTACCCGAGAGCTTCTACGCTTTCTATACGATGATATGCTATTCCACAAACGTCCTTAGAATAACATGTTTATCCTACCAATTGGATTTTCCTTCATTGAACATTTCAAATGCATGTGCAATTTGGCGTCTCAATTTTAATCGTTGTGAATCACTTAATACATATTCTACACCATTATGTGCAATTCGCCCATTTTTTACGATGCTACTTAAATCGTAGAGAATTTCTCTGGCCATACTTGTATTGCCTGCCAACTCATCAATTGTTACATCATAGTAATTAGCTAATCGCTTTAAGGTTTCCAAATCAGGCTCTCGATATCCTGTTTCGTAATTTGACAGGGCAGCATTACTAATGCCAATATCACGAGCCACATCTAGTTGACTCCGCCCAATCCGTTTACGGGCATGTCTTAAATTTTCACCTAATGCCATTGTCTCACCCCTTATACTACGTGAATCTATAGTATAAATAACCTACCTCTATTATAGCATGAGATACAATAGATAGGCTATAGAAAATCCCTATTCAGCATCTCACGAATTGTGTATCTCTCTATGTTTTTTAGCATTTTTGAATTATATTACACGAATTGAATTGTTTTGCTCAATTATGAATGAGCATTTTTAATCACTTTTAATCAAATATAGTGCTTTTTAATCTATTTTGCATGTGAATATGTAATCTTACTCATGGTGATGTTCAGGAGGCGGTAATTGACTCACTTGGAACACTTCACCAATTTTTTGAATTTTGCCCGGAATATATTCCACAATTTGTGACATTAAGACATACAATAAGCGAGGATCAAAATTTGAGTTAGTACTTTGATTAATACAATCTAAATATACACTATCATCATCTTCCTCAATATAATACTTAAAGCTTTTGTACGTACTATTTTCTCGATTAATAAACGTCAAAATATCATTGCGATTTTCTTTAGTTACGACACCAGCACCAATTAACAAGCGAATTGTAGCATAAATTGTATCATCTAATAGTAAAAATACCGGAATATCTCCTAATTCTGTTTGCACATAGGACCGAAATACAACCGTATGATCTTCATCACCTACTTCTCGTTTCTCAAAGCATTGTATATTCTCTTCTACCAAAAACTCTTCAAAAATTCTAGCCTTTTCATTCATATATAGCACCTCTTTAAAAAATGGGCATTGCTTGTCACAATGCCCAAATAGATTTACTTGTAATCGTTCTTATCCTTTTTTGGATTTTGTAGTTTTGCGAGGCTTAGCGTTCTTATTAGTAGTTTTTTCTTCTACTACAGGTTCTTCCACTGGTGTTGGTTCTACTTTTACGCTTTCTACAGCAGCAATAATACGAGTCATCTCTTTTTGTGTATGTGGGTATAACACTTCAAAAATTGTATAAGCTACAACTGCTGGATTAAACTCTTCTTCTGCACCTAATACACTAATATCTAAAACAATAGCTTCATAGCCATTTTCTTCAATAATATAGTGTTTAAAGCATTTAAACTCACTGTTCAATTGATTTAATACATCTAATACAGCGCTACGTTGCTCAGGGGCAAAACGACCACCTGCAATTTCCAAACGAATGATGCCATACAGCGATGTATCTAACACTACAAACAACGGGAACACAATATCATTATACTCGATAGTCGCATCAAATACTACTGTGTTAAATGGATCATTTTCAATTTCACGATAGGAAAAAAGATTTGTTAACTCATTTTGTTCAATAAACTGTTGAAATAATTCTGCTTTTTTATTCACTGTTTTTAACTCCATCTTATAACTAAATTAAAACTCATTACCATAATAATACCACAGATATAGGTACAATTCAATTAACTAACAATTTTCATCTTCCACATAAATACAACGGTCATTTTCAAAGCGAGCAATACGCACTAAAGAGTGAACCTCATAACCTGCTTTTTCCAAACGCTCTCTGCCTGGTTGGAATGACTTTTCAATAACGATAGCAATACCTTCCACTGTATCACCAGCACCTTCAACAAGTTTTGCTAGCCCCATAGCTGCCTCACCACTTGCCAAGAAATCATCAATTATTAGCACTTTCTCACCAGCAGGTAAAAACTTTTTAGAAATTGTTACATCATAGTTTTCTTCTTTTGTATAGGAATACACTACAGAATGGTATACATCATCTGTCATTAAAATAGATTTTTTCTTACGAGCAAATACCAATGGTACATCCAATTCAATAGCCACTTGTAAAGCAATAGCAATGCCAGATGCTTCAATCGTTACAATACGCTCAATCCCTTTACCCTCAAATTGTTTTGCAATCTCTTTACCAATTTGAACAAACAATTTAGGATCAATTTGATGGTTCAAAAATCCATCTACTTTTAACACTCGATTGTTTAATACAACACCTTCTGCATCAATACGCTGTTTTAATAATTCCATGATGATCCTCCTTATTGTTTTCTGTCTTTCAATATATTAATAAATTGTGAAACTCCCTCGGTTAATGCATCCATTCTTGATCGTACCAATACAATACGACGCTCTGGAATTTGTAAATTTGTTTTAAGTTCCACTAAAGACCCATTATCAAGCTTATCCTTAGCGACCAACTCTGGTACTAAAGAAATCCCTAAGTTTATTTCAACTAAATCAATGAGCACGTCTAAGCTGCCCAATTCAAAGGCTGGACTAGTGCAACGATTATAGGTAACAGCATCAAAAAAATTTCGACTACTAGCTCCCACTGTAAGTAATAACAATGGTTCTGTCATAATCTCGTCAATGGTCCAAATTTTTGTGTCATCTTTATATTTAGTTCCCCCTACAAATATATCCTGCATGGGCTCTAGGTCAATCACTTCTAAATGATTATTATCATATAAACCATCATAGGCATGAACAACAGCGATTTGTGCTTCTCCAGCTTCAATCATACTCACGCATTCACGAGAAGGTCTATTGGTAACTCGCAAACTGATATCTAATTCCTTTTCCTGCCAACTTTTAAAAGTAGGCAATAAAAAATGCTTGCTTAACGTATCTGTTGCCGCTAGATGTAAGCTTTTATATTCACGTGACAAACGTTCTTGTAGTTTTACAATTCCGTTATCAAGAATAGAAAATGCCTCTACAGCAGTTTCAAACAACTCACGTCCAGCTTTTGTAAAAGATACCGATTTTGTGGTTCTTTCAAATAAGGGAATACCCAAATCTTTTTCTAATTGTTTAATGCTTTGACTAATGGCTGATTGCGAAACACCATTAGCCTTTGCGGCTTTTGAAAAAGACAAGTGTAGCCCCACTCCTACAAAGGCTCGTAATAATTCTGCAGATACAGACATAAATAACCTCAAATTTTCTATAAAAGTCTTTTACTTTCACTATCACTTTACTATTATATATGCTTATAAGTTTACCTATATTTATAACTATTGTCAAACCCAAATAGATTTTTATCTATCTATTTCTTATAAACCTATACAAAATAGTTGCGTTATAGCTTATAAACTAGTAATATATATTTGATAAGAAAAATCTGGGGCATAACAATCCCCCCGTATGTATGAAAGGAATTTAACTATGCATTGCGCACAAAAATTGACTGATCATATCTATTGGATTGGTAGCAACGATTGGAGTACAGAACGTTTTGAAAACTTATTTCCAATTCCACATGGGGTAAGCTACAATTCCTATTTTATTGATGATGAGAAAACATGTATCGTAGACTCTGTAGATGATAGCATTCGTCAAGAATTCTTTGACAATGTAGAACATTTATTGAACGGTCGTGAGTTAGATTATTTAATCGTAAATCACATGGAACCCGACCACTGCGCTACTTTGGTAGAGTTATTAGATCGCTATCCAAACGTAAAAATGGTAGGCAACAAAACTACATTCCGTTTCTTTGAACAATTCTATGGTCGTCCAGCTCCTGAAAACTACTATGAAGTAAAAGAAGGAGACACTATCGACCTTGGTCATCATAAGCTACATAGCTACACAATGCCAATGGTTCACTGGCCAGAAGTGACTTGTACTTACGAAGAGACGACTGGTACATTATTCTCTGCTGATGCATTCGGCACATTCGGTACAATTAATGGTAACATCTTTGCGGATCAATTAGATTTTGATCGTTTATATGAAGATGAAGCTCGCCGTTATTACACTAACATCGTAGGTAAATACGGTGCACAAGTGCAAAATGCAATGAAAAAAGCATTATCTCTAAAGATTAACAATATCGCTCCTCTTCACGGCCCTATTTGGAGAACTCCTGAAAGTATTTCCTACATCGTAAACAAATACATGCACTGGAGTACTTACAATGCAGAGAAAAAAGGCGTTGTTATTGCTTTTGGTTCTATGTATGGTAACACAGCTGAAATGGCTCAACAATTAGCAAAAATGTTGTCCTTACGTGGTGTGACAGACATTCGTATTTACGATGTATCCAAAACAAATCCTTCCTATATCATTTCTGATGCTTGGAAATATAGCCACCTAGTTTGCATGGCTCCAACATACAACTTAGGCTTATACTTGACTATGGAAAACTTATTGCATGAACTACAAGCCTTAAACTTCCATAATCACAAGGTATCTATCGTGGGCAACCATTCTTGGGCATCCGGCGCTATGAAACGCATGGTAGAATACTTCACCGATAAGTTCAACAACATGGAAATTGTAGGCACACCTTTAGATATCAAAGGTGCATTGCACGAAGCTCAATTACCATTGTTCGAAGAGTTGGCAGACGCTATCGTAGCATCCCTAGAAGAAACAGAAATTAAAACTTTCTAAACTATACAAAAAAGCGACTCTACTTAGTAGAGTCGCTTTTTATATGCTTAACGAGATATCACGCAAGAGACTTCCTAACGCCGCATGATTTTAGTAGCTTTGGGAGCTTCCAAAATCATGGACCACACCATGCCATGTCTAGCAGCGGAGCGCAAGGATTCCTTTCTCGAAGCACTACGATGTGTTGACACTACATTTCGCACTTCTTCTATATGAGGCTTCACAGACGTCCTTTGGCACTCCTCTGTTGATTCATAAGTCCCTCTATATATGGTAGTAGCAGATTCATCGTACGCATCTGCGATCGTTGGCACCTTGTAGGGCTCTGCATCCATCGGATCGTATGTATCCCCTACAGATTCCGAGGTGTTTCTCGTATTTATATGAGATTTCATTTTCTCAGATTCTTTTGAATCCCGTGAAAGTGTAATCCCATAGTACTCTTCCATTTCCTCCCAGGTCATATCTTTACTGGGAAGAGGTTTTCCTCCTTCTTCCGCAGTAGTCTTCCCCTTTTTAAAAATGAAAGATCCTAAGATAATTAGAATGAGTATCCCTAATTCCATAGTCGGATGCCTCCTCACACCTTATTCATGACTACCTTTACCATCAATAGTTGCCGTATAATCACCTTCAGAAATACTTTCACGCATTTTTGTATCTGCCATAATATTGTTCATTGAGTAATAGTCCATAACGCCCAAATTACCTTCACGCAATGCTTGAGACAAGGCTTTTGGTACTTCTGCTTGTGCTTCTACTACTTTCGCTTGCATTTCTTGCGTATGAGCACGCATCTCTTGTTCTTGGGCCACCGCCATAGCACGGCGTTTTTCTGCTTGCGCTTGAGCAATTTTTTTATCCGCCTCTGCTTGATCTGTCATCAATTGAGCTCCAATGTTACGCCCTACATCCACATCAGCAATATCAATAGATAGAATTTCAAAAGCTGTACCTGCATCTAACCCTTTATTTAATACGGTACGAGAAATATGGTCTGGGTTTTCCAGCACATCCGTATGCTCTTCAGAGGAACCTACGGTAGTAACGATACCTTCCCCAACACGGGCAATAATTGTAGCTTCCCCAGCACCACCGACTAAACGGTCGATATTAGCACGAACTGTGACACGAGCACGAACTTTTAGTTCAATACCATTTTTAGCTACTGCTGAAATAATAGGTGTTTCAATCACTTTTGGATTGACAGACATTTGTACCGCTTCTAATACATCACGACCTGCTAAGTCAATAGCTGCAGATCGTTCAAAGGTTAACTCCATAGTAGCTCGTTCCGCTGCAATTAAAGCATCTACCACACGGTCTACATCGCCACCTGCTAAATAATGAGCCTCTAATTGATCTACCGTCACATCTAAACCTGCTTTATTGGCTTTCACCAAAGGAAGCACGATTTGGGACGGAGATACTCGACGCAGACGCATACCAATGAGAGTCATAATGCTGACATTAACCCCTGCTGCTAAGGCAGATACCCAAAGTCCTAATGGGACAAAATGTAAAAATAGAGAAATACCGATAATGAGAATAATGGGAAAAATAATGAATCCCACAGCTCCAATAATTGTTTCCATAGTGCCTCCTATCTTTCTGTAGCTCTCACTACAATACGACCACCTGTAACAGATACAATAGTTACCTCTGTACCAGGTTCATAAAATTCGCCATCAGTGACAGCATCGAGAAAAGTGCCTTCCACAATAATCGTTCCTGCTGGTCGTAATACCGTTTTTGTATGTCCCATCTTACCTAACCAGCGATTAGGGTCCGGATGGCTAGCATAGCCCTTTTCTTTTGTAGACTGCAAGCGCAATGTCAATCGCCCACCTAGTCGTGTCTTAGGAAATATCGATACAATCCACCACAGCAAGATCACCCCTAGTACCGATAACACTGTTACTGTCATCACCGCCGTAGGGCCACCGCCCATACAGTCGTAGATTCCCCAGAGCAACAGCAATAACCCTGTAAGGCCAAAAATACCAAATCCTGGAATCATCAGTTCAATGAGGAGCAAAATAATACCACCTAGAAGCAGTCCTATCATAATCTCTCCTTTCTTGGTAAATACCTATCTATTTGTATTATATCACATTCTTTTTATATAAAAGATGAAAAGCTAGAATAGAATAAATTCTATTCTAGCTTTTCCCTTTTAATCTGCAAAATGCGTATGTTTCACAACCCAATGTGTAGTTTTATTAAATAGCCAGAACCCATAAATCCCCAATGTAATAATAGTTAAAACAAACCATTTTATATAATTACCAAATAATTGAGAACCCGTACCATCAAAATAAAGTCGTCTACCATCAACTATTGTATTTTCACAAACCCATTTATGAAAGATTACGATAGCCCAAGGAAGTCCAATACCTAATGTGCATATGCTAATTAAACCAGCTATAATACTATACCCTATATATCCCAATACTGTCCCTTCAAATCTGGATTCTGTCATCTCTATTCTCCTCTTTAATACATATGTGATACAAAAAGAGGCCTTCTAAAGAAAGCCTCTTAGTGATTAATTAAACGTCTTCACGGTATGGAGCTTGACCGATTTCGTAGAAATCGTTTCCTTCGCTATCGATAACAACGATTGCAGGGAAATCTTCTACAGTTAATTCAGCCAAAGCTTCTGGACCTAAATCTTCATATGCAATAACGTCATATTTTTTAATAGATTTAGCAATTAAAGCTGCTGCACCACCAACGGCTGCAAAGTAAGTTACACCATTTTTCTTCATGGATTCGATAACTTCTGGTTTACGGGAGCCTTTACCAATCATGCCTTTGATACCTTGATCAAGCATTGTTGGAGTGTAAGCATCCATACGACCAGATGTTGTTGGACCAGCGGAACCGATAGGGTCTCCTGGTTTAGCAGGGCTTGGTCCTAAGTAGTAAACGATTTTGTCATGCCAATCGATTGGCAATTCTTCACCACGTGCCAATGCTTCAGTCATTACTTTGTGAGCTGCGTCACGAGCACTATAGATTTTACCAGAGATAAGAACCATATCACCAGCTTTTAATTTACGGGATTGTTCTTCAGTTAAAGGTGTTTGAATACGAATTTGTTCTGCCATGGTTATTCCCCCTCTTAAACTTCACCGTGAGCATGACGGCTAGCGTGGCAGCAGATAGTTACTGCTACAGGAAGACCAGCGATATGTGTTGCTGCCCACTCGATATTAACGGAAACTGCTGTTGTTGTACCGCCTAATTGAGGTCCAATACCAGTTTTGTTAACCATTGCATTGATTTCTTCTTCCAATTTTGCATATTCGGGATGTGCATTGCGTACTTCTACAGAACGAAGAAGAGCTTTTTTGGAAAGGAATGCTGCATAGTCCATTGTACCGCCGATACCAATACCTAGTACCATTGGAGGGCATGGGTTAGGGCCAGCTTTTTTAACGATTTCAAGAACTGCTTTTTTAACGCCTTCAACGCCATCAGCAGGAACTAGCATTTTAACACCAGATTTGTTTTCAGAACCAAAGCCTTTTAACTCTACATTAATATCAACTTTGTCGCCTGGAACAATTTTAGTGTAAATAACTGCTGGAGTATTATTTTTAGTGTTTACACGGTTGAACAAAGGTTCAGCTACTACGGATTTACGAAGATATCCATCAACATATCCTTTTGCTACACCAGCTTGTACCGCTTCTTCAAGATCTCCACCTTCAAAATGTACATCTTGACCAACTTCTAAGAATACGATAGTAAGACCAGTATCTTGGCAGATTGGACGATCTTCAGCATCAGCGATTTCCGCATTTTTAATGATTTGATCTAGTACCCCTTTACCTACTGGAGATTTCTCACACTCATAGCCTTTTTTCAATGCATTATACATATCTTTTGGAAGATGATATGCTGCATTCATACATAATTCTGCTACCTTTTCTGTTACTTTCTCAACGTGAATGTTACGCAAAGTAATCCCTCCTCAACTTAAAACAGAGACCTTTCTCTTGACTCTATTTTATCACCATTAGATTACTTTTTTCAATTCTTTAAGAATATGTATTATAACTCTTTATTATGATAGAATTTATTATCATTTAATAATAAATGGATATAGTTCTCTTTTTATATGACACAGGTAAAGCCTACCACGCATTCCTTACTAGAGTAAACATCTAACCTTTATAAACCATTTAAATTACACATATATTTAATCTTATCA
>UQVF01000023.1 GCA_900544365.1 uncultured Veillonella sp.
AAACTATTTACAATGACAAAATATGTCATTCTGATAGTTTATAGTATATATAGACGTTAATCTACTTTATTGTGTAAAAGATAAAATTTATACAAAAAATAGAGAGGTAACGATAGAATTAGTGTTCTTAGGAACTGTGATGTTTGTGTTATATAGGAGGATAGTATGAGTCATAACAATGGAAATGTCGACATGTCTGCGATTTTGGAAGCTATTAAGGAAGCAAAAAGCGAGTTAGAAGGGATTATTGATGACATTGAAGATTTTGATAAACTGGAAGAAAGTGTGAGTGATGAATTAAGCTTTTCAGGTCTAGATGTATCTGATGATATTTTCGATGAAGAATTTGAAGACCAGGAGGAGGCAGAGGAATTCGCTAGCAATGTATTACGTGAACATGTCATTGAACCACTTATGTATGAGCTAAAAGAATGTATTATTAACTATGTGGATAATGCGATATGGTATCACGAAGATCGATTGGGAAATTGGATGAGCAAGGTTTCGAAATATAGTATTTTGCAAGGTATTGTGAGCCGTGCTAAGTCAGAAAATTATGATTTGGAAAAAAGATATAATCATTATGAAAAGTTCAATAATCGAGTAGAAGCTGTATTACGAAAATTACGGAAGACCATCATGGCAGAATCGGATGGACAGATTGAATTGGAGCCATCTTTCAAAAACTGTGATATTACAGTCGAAGCAGAGGAAAGCTTAGAAGCACTGGACGCATTATATAATGGAGAAGGATGGATTCAAGAATTCGTGGAGAAAATTCGTAAAGAAAATAAACTTTCAGACAGGCAAGTTGACGGTATATTAGAATGGGATACAGAGTATGATGATGACACACAGATAACAATTTGGAAAATTTCGGAAACAATGCTTGGATATGAATATGAAAGTGTACAACAAAATATAGAGTTTTACTCTGTTATGGGGTATGAACCATTGCAAGATATGGTAGATGATCTTATTCGCATAAAAACTGCAAAAGAATATAAGGAAAATTTAGAAGCCTTTTTACGAGAGCGATTTGCACTGGTGAATGAAAAAATCCAAGAAGTACGCTTTGATGTGTCTTGGTAAGTGGTAGGGGTTTATGTAGTTTGATAGCAATCTTAATGAATTTCCTATACAATAAAATATGTAATATTCTATATAGGTAGTAAATATTATACATATTTTATTAGCAAAGGATGACGGCTTATGGGGGTTAGTGATGCAAAGATTGGAAATTGAGGGTATACTATGAGTGTACAATTTATTGAAAAGTTAGATAATAATATGGTAGTTTCTAATGATAGAGAAACGAAAAAATCATTGTTTCAGGAATATGAGAGAGTTATTTTAGACTCGTTACTACAAACTTTTGGCTTGGATTTTATTATTCAGGATCAATATGGTGGAGATGTTGATACAATTCATAATTTAGAACAAGTAGGTAAAAATCCAGAGATGCGTATTAAGAATGCAGATACTCGTGCAAAATACGAAAATCGTGGAGACTACGATTCTCATAAATATCATAGTGATAAAAATTATATTGAAACTAATAGAAAGATTAGCAAAATAAGAAAAGAATCAGGTGTTAAAGATGCCTATACAGGAGAAACTTTGCGTGATTCTCATGATTTAGATCATATTATTGCAGCTAAAGAAATTCATGATAATGCTGCTGTGTATGCAACTTCATTGGATCCTGTTTCGTTGGCAAATTCAGAAGATAACTTAGTACCAACTATTGCTAGTGTAAATCGCTCAAAAGGAGCAAAAAATGTAGGTGAGTTTTTATCTGATTGGGAAAAAGGTAAGCCCATGAGACAGGAGAAAATTAAGGAGTTAAGATCTAAATCTACATTGACAGATAAAGAGAAGAAACAATTAAGAAAGTATGAAGAATTAGAAAAGTTAAAACCTGAAGAAGTGAAGCGATTATATAATAAATCTAAAAAGGCTATGACTAATAAGTTAAATAAAGATTATTATACTAGCAGTAAATTTATTGGAGACACAGCCAAAGCAGCCGTAAGTTTAGGTGGAAAAACTGCATTAAAACAAGCGATTGGATTTGTTTTATTAGAAGTATGGTATGCCGTTAAGCATCGGATTAGGAATTGTAATACCGATTCTATAAAGAACTTTTTTAGTGAAATTATTGAAGGTGTAAAAACTGGCTTTATTAATGCAAAAAATAAATATAAAGAGATGCTCGCTAGGATTAAGGATGGATTGCTTTCAGGAATTGTTTCTTCGCTCATGACCACCTTGACCAATATGTTTACAACTATGTTAAAAGGGTCAATTAAAATTCTTCGCCACGCTAGTAGTGCACTTGTACAAGCTTTAAAAGTGCTTTTCTTTGATACAAGCTCTAGCTGGCAAGAAAAAATCCATAGTGTTTTAGTGATATTAGCAACTTCAGCTTCTACCATTGTAGGAACTATGGTAGGAAACTATCTCTCGACAAATCTAGGACAAATCCCAATAGTGGGAGAGTTATTAGTTACTTTCATTCAAGTATTTTTATCTGGGGCACTTAGCTGTACACTTATATATTTTATAGATAAATGGGAAGTAGCTCAAAAGATTTATAAATTTATTTCAGCTTTAGATCTTAATCTTTTTGCAGAATCTGTTGAGTATATGAAACAACAGGTGGCTTTTTACGAAGCATATGTTGCAAAATTGTTAGAAATTGATATAGAAACAGTCATTAAAGAGACAAAAAGATATGAAAAGGTACTCACCATCTTACGTGAAACTGATGAGTCAGTGATTAATATGAAGTTGAGGAAACTACTTTCTGACTTTAATATAGAACTTCCGTGGAAAGGAGATTTTTCAACTTTTATACGTGACAAAAGTAAAAGATTGGAATTTAATTAATGTTTAAGTGTACTTGCTGTGGAAAATGTTGTAAAAAAGTATCTACATCCGAAGTATATCAGCACTTAGCAGATGAGACAGGAAAATGTAGATATTTAAAGGATAATTTATGTTCAATTTATACAAATCGTCCTCTCATATGTAGGGTGGATAAAATGTATGAATTGTATTATAAAGGATCAATGACTCTAGTAGAGTATTATGAGCTCAATTATAAGGCATGTCAGTTATTACAAAAAGAAAAGGAGACTTAATTATGCCAATACCATTTATTTTAGGCGCTATTGCAGTGGCTGCAGGAGCGACCGGTGTAGCTAAAGGTGTTTCTGGAGCAATGAAAATTAAAGAAGCTAAAGAAATGATGGAAGAGATTGAAAGAAAACATAATGAGAATCAGGCACGATTAGAGAGACAAGAGAGGAGAACACAAGTTTTTATGGATAAATTAGGTGCCATAGAAGTAGAAACTTTGAGTTCATTTCAAGAATTTAGTGAATGTGTTGAAAAAATCCAAAATATTCCAAAATTTAAGAAATATGAGATGGGTTCATTAGAAATTGAACCGTTAAATATTGAACGATTAAAAGAAGTATCCATCGGAGCTACTGCTTTGAAAGGGGTTATTGCAGGATCAGCACTTGGTACTGCTGGTAGCTTTGCAGCTGGTGGTGCTACAACTGCTGCTGTCAGCGCATTTGGTGTTGCATCGACGGGAACCGCAATTAGTGGATTATCAGGGGCAGCAGCAACAAATGCTACTCTTGCCGCACTTGGTGGTGGAAGTTTAGCTGCAGGTGGAGGTGGAGTTGCCTTGGGAACTACGCTATTAACTGGTGCCACATTAGGAATTGGACTCATGGTTGGTGGATTGTTTATCAATCATGCGGGTGATAAAGCGCAAGCTAATGTAGATGAGGCAAGAGAAGAATATAATAAAGCTAAAGCGCTAATTAAAAAAGCCCGTACTATATTAAGTGAAATTGAAGATGCGGCTAAAAACTATACTAAAGTTTTAAAAGGAATTTATGACGAATATTTGATTTTATTAGAATGGCTAAAAGAGTTCGTTTCCCATGAAGTTGATTGGAATAAGTTTACCCATGAGGATGAACGAAAATTTGAAAGAATAACTATATTAGTTCAAATTCTATTTACAATGTGTAAAGTGCAGTTTTTAGTAAAACAAGATGATAAAAATGTCTTAAATAGAGGGGAAATTGAAAATACCTTAAAGCTTATTGATACAGCAGTTTAATATTAGATGTTTATCGACCTTAATCATTGTTGTTGACTGATGATGAGGTCGGTTTTTTTACATTTTTTGTCAAGTTTTAGCTTCTTGTCACTTTTGGGAACAGCAATTAATCTATATGGTTTCTTTCGTATAGGAAATGTATTAAAATATAAATATATTGAATAGTATAAACATAAGTAAGCTATAACTAATTTTAGGTATAACAAAGTAGCCCCACTTATATTTCTTTTTTGTAAGAAGATTACTTTCATATTTTATAACACTGAGAGCATCTTAACAGACTGTATAGTGATAGACAAAGATGTGCCAGGCGTATTGTGGATGCTAGGTAAGATTATCAGTAATCTAATTCTAAATCGACCGAAATGATGGATGCCATAGCTATTCTATTTCAGTTCTTTAGTTTTGCTGTTACATCTCTCTGTAAAGTGATTAAATTATGGTAACAGTAAGACATTAACTTACTTCGTCATATCAAGTAGTAGATGATTTCAGAAGGTTATTAAATTTGTTGAGATTCACTACTTTTATAAGAGAAAGTAAGTTAGATATTATAAGTTTAATAGCTACTCGACCTTTTACCGTAAATAAATATTCGAAGTAATGCTTTAATGCATGGACCTTTTTTAGGTATCAGATTTTTGTAGTGCTTTAAATAAACGATTATATTCTCTAAAAGCGTGTATTGAATGCCTTCGTTAAAGTTCATAAAACTATTTAATATACAATCCTGAGTTTTTTAATCGCTCTATTCGCGTTTTTGTACGTTCTAGAAGCTCCAACTTACTAGTTGCAATAGGTAGAATCAATTGGCAATAAAGGTTAAATTAGGAAATAGTTTTCTCATATTAGAATGGGAAAACTTCTCCATGTCGATGTCTAGATAGCTGATCTTAGATTGTTCTTGAAAACTAAACAGCTTAAAAAAGTTAAATAACGTCACCTCATTTTTTAGGTGGAATACCTAGTACTCGTTTGGCTTTTAGGCCTGTGACAATGGTCTATATTTTTTTCCTAGCAGAGTTTGTATGTTCCGTGTAATATCTGAGTCGGCAAATGTTGGAACTGTTGGAGCCATTGATGGAACGGATAAAATAGAATGAAAAAGATTTGATGGGCCAGTTTGGATACAGGCAAAACAAGTCAGCAAGTATCTTAATAAAGAGCTTAAAGATATGTTCTTTTTTCTTAATATAATAGAGTCTTACGGATCAGGGATAAGGCGTGCAAAAGATGCACTTTTAGAAAATGGTTCTCCTGAGCTTATGTTTTATCCGGACAATGAAACGGATAACTATACCAATGCAGTTATAGAAGTGAATGGGGAATTTTTGAAAGACTCTGATAGTAGTAATGATAAAAAAAACTATCACTAAAACTATGACCAAAACTATCACTAAAACTATGACCAAAACTATCACTAAAACTATGACCAAAACTATCACTAAAACTATGACCAAAACTATCACTAAAACTACCACGAAACAGGAAGCAATTATTGAAATAATTGCTCAAAACCCTTGTATAAGTACGAAAGAACTTGCAGAACAATTGAATATTACTATTCCAGATGTACGATATCATTTAATAAAAATGAAGAAGGCTGGACTTACTCGATATAAAGGGTCAGCAAAATTAGGTCGATGGATAATAGTGAAGTAGTATATTTGAATACACATGATTAAAAGGTGATTAGAGTAAAATCTAACCACCTTTTTTATAAAAAAATTAATAAGCTTGCCATATAATAGAGAATATTTTCTTCCTTTAAATTTATATATTGGTTTCTAATATAACAAATAATTAGTTTATAAGACCAAAAGCATTATATTTTATCTAAAAAACTATTTACAATGACAAAATATGTCGTTCTGCTTTTGTATAGTATACCTATAGAAGTTGCCACACCCTATGATGAGAGAGAGTAAGCTTTCACAGAAAAGAGGTGGCAAACGATAGGATTAGGGTTCTTAGAAACCCGGTTATTTGTATAATGCAGGAGGCTAGTATGAGTCGTAATAATGAAAGTGTAGACATTTCAGTAATTTTGGATGCTATTAAGAAAGCAAAAAGCGAGTTGAAAGACATTATTGATGACATTGAAGATTTTGATGAACTGGAAGAAAGTGTGAGTGATGAATTAACTTTTTCAGGTCTAGATGTATCTGATGATGTTTTCGATGAAGAGTTTGAAGACCAAGATGAGGCGGAAGAATTTGCTAGCAAGGTATTACGTGACCATGTGATTGAACCACTTATGTATGAACTAAAAGAATGTATCATTAACTATGTGGATAATGCTGTATGGTATCATGAAGATCGGTTAGGCAATTGGATGAGTAAGGTTTCTAAATATAGTGTCTTGCAGGGTATTGTAAGCCATGCCAAGTCGGAAGATTACAATTTGGAAAAAAGACGTGATCATTATGAACAGTTTAATGACCGAGTAGAAGCTGTGTTAAGAAAATTACGGAAGACCATCATTTCAGAATCGGATGGACAGATTGAATTGGATCCATCTTTCAAAAACTGTGATGTTACCATCGATGCAGAGGAAAGTTTAGAAGCACTAGACGTATTATATAACGGAGAAGGTTGGATTCAAAAATTTGTGGAGAAAATGCGTAAAGAAAATAAACTTTCAAACAGCCAAGTTGACGGAATATTAGAATGGGATACAGAGTATGACGATGATGATACAGAGAGAACAATCTGGAAGATTTCGAAAACTCAACTTGAATATGAATATGAAAGTGTACAACAAAATATAGAGTTTTATCCTGTGGATAAATTGGGAAATATGGTAGATGACCTTATTTGTGTAAAAACGGCGAAGAAATATAAAGAAAATTTAGAAGCCTTTTTAAGAGAACGATTTGCATTAGTGAATGAAAAAATCCAAGAATTGCGCTTTGATGTGTCTTGGTAATAGATAGGTATGTAATACATATGCTCTAGGTAGGGGCTATGAATAGTATCACCTATACCTTAAGTGGGGTTCATGGAGATGACTATCTATGTAATGTCTAGTAAAAGTAATAGCGGTCTTGCTCTTGATATGTATCTTGGGTAAGACCATTTTAGTAGATTAGAAGGAGAAATTAGTATGTGGGGAACAATAGAAACGATAGGTTGCACAATGTTACGGACCCTAGGTGTGAAAGTGATATCAGAAAATGAACGATTAGAAGCCTATGCAAAAGGCGAAGCTGAGGCAGAACGAATCTTTCAACCAATTTATGAACAAATCGAAAGAGCCTGTGAAAAAGAAGACTTTCAAATTGAATTGAATCGTAAAGAGTTTGAACAAAAAGAATTTGTGCTGAAAGATATCCATATGGACTTGGGTCTGAGCTCAATTACATCAGTAGGTGCGTTGTCTAATTTTTGTAAAACACCGGAGTATATGAACGTTAAATTTATATCTAAAGAAAATGTAAAAAAGTATAAAAAAGCTAAAGAAGAGGGATATCGTAATAAAATAGCAGAATACGAAACAAAGATACAAGAAGCAACCGAACGATTGATGGAATTGATTACTAAAAAAGTGACAGAGAAATTTGAGCAAGATGCCAAAATAGAGGAGTATAAAAAGGCTGTACGTGATTATGTGAAAGACTTGGAACGGCAGGCCGTGCAGGATGTGGTGAGGAAACTATAATCAATAATGTAATAGCAATCTTATTCATTTTCCTATACAATAGTATATGTAATATTACTAATAGATAGGAGACATTATGCATATTTTATTAACAAATGACGACGGCCTATGGGCCCCAGGGATACAAGGTTTAGCACAGGAGTTAGCAAAGTACCATCGGGTGACAATGGTGGCACCTAAGGTAGAGCAAAGCGCTAAATCCAGTGCGTTAACGGTACAGGTGCCGATTCGAGCAAAAGAGATGAGCGAAGATGGTGACAATCCTAGAATGCTCTTTGTAGAGGGCACACCAGTGGACTGTGTGAAATTCTCCTTGTCCTATTTATTAGAGCAAGATCGTCCTGATCTGGTGGTGTCTGGTATCAATCACGGATTTAATCTGGGATCTGATGCGGTGTATTCAGGTACTGTCGGCGCGGCATTAGAAGGATTGATGTACGGTATTCCATCCTTGGCACTATCCCTAGAAAAATACAGCGTTAAACGGATGGAAGAAGTGGTGCCTTTCATTATTGAATTTATCAAAGTTATGTACAAAGAGGGACAATATCAAGGACTATTAAATGTTAACTTCCTCAAAGAAGGCCCTGTAGGTTGGGAACAAGTGAAAGTATTCCATCAAGGTTTTCAAGAATACACGAATGTCATCGATGTTCGAAAAGATGCTAAAGGCAGAGAGTACTATTGGATTGTAGGAGACCAAGGATTCCAGAAGGAAGATAAACCTACTGATGTGGGACATATCAAAGAAGGGTATATTTCCGTCGTGCCTTTGACGTGGAAGCAAGAAGATACAGAGCAAATTGGAAATGTTGAGCGATTGGTTACCACGTGTAAAGGGGAAGATATTAGGTAGTACGAACCATGAATGAGTAAGTCATATCGCATGTTTATATGTAGATATAAATAGCTGATAAACGGGATTATTAAGGTAGTAATATGAATGCGCAATTTATTGAAAAGTTAAATGCTAATATAGTTGTTTCTAATGAGAAAGAAACGAAAAATCATTATTTCAGGAATATGAAAGAGTTATTTTAGACTCTTTATTGCAAACCTTTGGATTTGATTTTATCATTCAAGATCAATATGGTGGAGATGTTGATACAATTCATAATTTAGAACAAGTAGGTAAAAATCCAAAATGCATATTAAGAATGCAGATACTCGTGAAAAATATGAAAATCGTGGAGACTATGACTCTCACAAATATCATAGTGATAAAAATTATACTGAAACTAATAGAAAAACTAGCAAAACAAGAAAAGAATCAGGCGTTAAAGATGCTTATACAGGAGAAAATTTGCGTGATTCTCATGATTTATATCATATTATTTCAGCGAAAGAAATTCATGATAATGCTGCTGTGTATGCAACTCCATTAGACTCAGTTTCATTAGCGAATTCAGAAGATAATTTAGTGCCTACTATTGCCACTGTAAATCGATCAAAAGGAGCTAAAAACCCAGAGTAGTTTGTGTCAGAGTGGGAAAAAACTAGACCCATGAGACAGGAAAAGATTAAAGAGCTAAGATCTAAGGATAATTTGACGGATAAAAAGAAGAAACAATTAAAAAAATATGAAGAATTAGAAAAATTAAACCCTGAAGAAGTAAAGCGATTATATCATAAATCTAAAAAGGCTATGACTAATAAGTTAAATAAGGCCTATTATACTAGTGGTAAATTTATTGGTGATACAGCCAAGGCGGCTGTAAGCTTAGCTGGGAATACCACTTTAAAGCAGGCTATTGGTTTTGTATTATTAGAAGTGTGGTATGTCGTTAAACATCGGATTAGCAAATGTAATGCCGATTCTATTAAAGATTTTTTTGAAGAAATTATTGAAGGAATAAAAACTGGATTTATTAACGCAAAAAATTAAATATAAAGAGATGATAACTAGGATTAAAGAAGGGTTCCTTTCAGGAAGCATTTCTTCGCTTATGACCACCTTAACTAATATGTTTACAACCATGTTATAAGGTTCAATTAAAATTATGCGTTATGCTGGTAGTGCGATTGTACAAGCTTTTAAAGTACTTTTTTTGATAAACATTCTACCTGGCAAGACAAAATTCATGGAGTACTAGTTATACTAGTAACCTCTGCTTCTACTATTGTGGGAACTATGGTAGGAAACTATCTATCTACAAATGTAGGACTAATTCCTATTGTAGGAGAGTTATTAGTTATATTTATTCAAGTGTTTTTAGCTGGAACACTTAGTTGTACATTAATCTATTTTATGGATAAATGGGAAATCGCTCAAAAGATTTATAAATTTATAGATGTATTAGATGTTAATTTGTTTGCTGAATCTGTTGAATATATGAAACAGCAAGTGGCAATATATGAGGCATATGTTTCAAAACTGTTGTGAAGGAGACTGCTAAATATGGAAGGCTACTCACTATATTGCGTGAAAATGATGAGGCACAAATTAATGAAAACTTAAAAGCAGTATTAGCTGAGTTTAACATTGAACTTCCGTGGACGGGTGAATTTTCATCTTTTATACGTGACAAAAATAAAAAATTGGTGTTTCAATAATGTTTAAATGTGATTGTTGTGGAAAATGCTGTGAAAAAGTATCTACGTCGGAAGTATATCAGCATTTAGCAGATGAGACAGGAAAATGTAGATATCTAAAGGATAATTTATGTTCAATTTATACAAATCGTCCACTGATATGTAGAGTAGATGAAATGTATGAATCGTATTATAAAGACTCAATGACACTATTAGATTATTATGATTTAAATTATAAGGCATGTCAGTTATTACAAAATGGAAAGGAGATTTAATTATGCCACTACCATTAATTGTAGCTGCTATTTCAGTGGCTATAGGAGCAACTGGTATAGCAAAAGGTGTTTCTGGTATTAAAAAAATCAATAATGCTAAGGAAATTATGGAAGATTTAGAGAATAAACATACTGCTAACCAAGCACGTCTAGAAAAGCAGGAAAAAAGAACTCAAAAAGCCATGGATAAATTGTGTAAGAAACAGAAAGAAGTAGTTGATTCTTTCAAAGTGTTTAGTGATTGTTTTGCAAAAATTCAAAATAGACCTAATTTTCAAAATAAGAATATTAAAAGTTCAGAGATTGCATCTTTGAATATAAAAAATTTAAGTAAAATATCCACAGCATCACTAAGTAATATAATCGCTAAAGTAGGTAGTATTACACTTGGTACTCCCGTAATCACTGGGTCAGCATTAGGTATTGGATTAATGGTAGGTGGATTCGTTGTTAACAGAGCTGGCAATAAAGCACAAGCAAATGTAGAAGAGGCTAGAAAAGAATATAATAAAGCTAAAGCTTTAATTAAAGAAGCACGTACTATATTAAGAGAAATTGAAGATGTAGCGAAAAAATATACTAATGTTTTAAGAGGAATTTATGAAGAGTATTTAATTTTATTAGTCTGGTTAAAAAAATTAGTTTCACGTGAGGTTAATTGGGATAAATTTAACTACGAGGAGAAGCAAAAACTTGAAAGAATTGTCATATTAGTTCAAGTATTATACAGCATGTGTAAAGTGCAGTTTTTAGTAAAACAAGGGAAAAAACAAGTTTTAAATAAAAAGAAAATTGATAGTGCCTTAGAACTTGTTGAAAAATTTTCTTAATATTAACAAAGACCGACTGAACTACTACATTGATATTAGGTAGTTCAGTCGGTCTTCTTTTTATTGTAAACTCCTAGTAATTATATTGGAGTTGACAATAAAAAGTAATAGTGTTTTAATACTACTTGAAAGACATTTTTTATCATCTTATGTTGTGGCTCAAGGGAGGGTCCTATCATGAAAGAAGAAACAAATGTAATAGGTACGATGAGTCCAAGACAAATTACGATGACCGCATTATTTGTAGCATTGGTAGCAGTAGGGGCGTTTATTAAGATTCCCATCCCGAATTTGCCATTTACCTTGCAATTGCTCTTTACTACATTAGCTGGTCTCATCTTGGGAAGTCGTTTAGGTGGTATGAGCGTAGCGATGTACATTATTCTTGGTCTTATAGGGGTACCGGTATTTACAGAAGGTGGCGGATTCATGTACATCTTCAAACCAACATTTGGCTATCTTGTAGGCTTTGCTATTGGTGCCTTTGTGGCGGGTCGCATGATAGAAAATACAGGGGTCGTTACTTTCAAAAAATTGTTAACCGCATCCTTTGTGAACTTACTTATCGTGTATGCCCTAGGTATGGTCTACTTATATGAAATCATGGACTTATATTTGGCGAAACCAATCGGTTTGGAAACGTTATTTATCTATTGCTTTGCATTGCCAGTGATTCCAGATATTTTTCTTTGCATCTTGGCAGCGTTCATTGCCAAACGATTACTTCCGATTTTAAAACGATAGTGAATATAACAGATTTAATATAAGGTGCATATACACTTTGGTATGCACCTTATGTTGATATTTGTGAAAGTCACCAAAGGTGATGAACAACGTAGGAAAGGAAATATATCATGACAACAATTGAATGCCCAAAAGGGTTATATATTTTAGGTACAGGAACAGATGTAGGCAAAACATATATTACTGCCTTATGGCTTAAAAAACTTCGTGAATCAGGCCATGATGTGGCGTATTATAAAGCAGCGGTTAGTGGTGCTCCTAGCATTTCTGAAAGTGATGCAGGGTATGTAAAACAAGTGGCAGGACTTTCACAAGCAGATGAGACTTTATTATCCTATGTATTTGATGAAGCCGTATCTCCCCATTTGGCGGCTCGTCATGAAGGAAAGGTTATCGATAGGACTGTAGTGAATCGAAATTTCTGTCACGTTGCTAACACACATGCATACACAACCGTAGAAGGTAGTGGCGGAATTATTTGCCCTTTGCATGTAACAGATGCTGAATTGTACATGCTAGAAGACGTGGTAAAGGATTTACAGCTGCCAACCATAGTGGTTGCTACAGCAGCACTTGGCACGATCAATAGCACGGTGTTGACAATTCACTATTTACAATCCAAAGGTATTTCTGTAAAAGGGATTATTGTAAACCAATATACAGGAAATCCTATGGAAGCAGATAACTGCGTGATGATGGAACGATTGACAGGGATTCCGGTGTTAGATAAAGTAGGACCGGGTGAAACATCATTACATATGGATGTGGACAAGATGTTAGCTTGCTACGAGGATATTGCGAATCCACATACGTATGTAGTTATGTAGGAGATATGTTTTTTTAGTAATGTAATATTAGTGTGAAACTTTATTTTATAAGTTTACATAATTACGGATAGATACATATAGAAGATATATTATTAAAATATATAGTTGGTACAATTACTGATAGTACTATATATGAGATATACATATCTGAAACATCGATTAAAAATTATATTATAAATGTACGAGAGGTATAGGTATACACATGAAAGATTGGGCAAAAAAGGATTTAGAATTAATTTGGCATCCATGTTCTCAAATGAAAGATTATGAAACATTGCCACCCATTGTGATCGACCATGCAAAAGGTTGCTATTTATATGATGTAGAGGGAAAAGAATACATAGATATCATCAGCTCTTGGTGGTGTAATTTATTGGGTCATTGTCATCCGAAGGTAAATGAGGCTATTAAAAACCAATTAGATACATTAGAACATGTTATTTTTGCAAACTTTAGCCATCGTCCAGCCATCACATTGGCAGAGCGATTGAAAGAAGTGGTGCCAGAAGGATTAACACGCTTTCACTTCAGTGATAATGGGTCTGGCGCTGTAGAATGTGCCTTGAAAATGGCGTTCCAGTATCATTACCAAACTGGTCATCCAGAACGTCAAAAATTTTTATGTCTTAGTGAAAGTTACCATGGCGAAACCATTGGCGCTTTATCCGTAGGCAGTATGGATCTATTTGCAGAAATTTACAAACCAATGTTGATGGATCAAACGATCCACACACAAGGACCAGACTGTTACCGTTGCCCTTATGATAAAGCTCGTGAGACTTGTTCTTGTGAATGTTTTGAGCATATGGAAAAAGATTTTGCAGAACATGGTTCCACATTGGCAGCGGTTATTGTAGAACCGTTGATTCAAGGTTGTGCAGGAATGAAAATGTATCCTCCAGAGTATTTACGTAAGTTACGTGATCTTTGCGATCGTTACGGAGTATTGTTAATTGCTGATGAAATTGCTACAGGCTTTGGTCGTACGGGTAAATTATTTGCCTTTGACCATGCAGGAGTATCTCCAGATATCATGACTGTTTCTAAAGCATTGACCGGTGGTTACATGCCGATGTCTATCACCGTAGTAGCTGAAAAAATTTACCAAGCTTTCTACGATGATTACCATACAATGAAAGCGTTCATGCATAGCCATACCTATAGTGGTAACCCACTGGGTTGTGCTGCAGCCTTGGCAGTGCTCGATACATTGCGAGATGAACATATTTTAGAACAAGCTGAGGAGATGGGAAGCTATTTACATGATGCTTTAGTGAAGGCCTTGGGAAATCATCCGAATGTAGGAGAAATCCGCCGTATGGGATTAATTAATGCTATCGAACTTGTTACCAACAAAGAAACAAAAGAAGGCTTTGATGGTTCCTTGCGCATGGGATATCAAATCTACAAAAAAGCATTGGATAGAGGATTACTACTAAGACCATTAGGGAATGTCATTTACTTTAACCCACCATTAACCATTGATAAAGAGACCATCGATATTGCCATTGAACGAACAGTACAGGCCATGGCGGATGTATTGGGGTAGTCTGTAGACATTGAAAATATAACTCGTTAATCTATCATCTTTGTGCTATAATTTAGATAGAAAAAGGAGTGTGAATCCTATGTCTATCAAGCCTTATGAAGAACTTACGATACAAGATAATTTTATCTTTCAGAAAGTTATGCGTAATAAACGCATTTGCAAGCAAACGATAGAAAGACTTTTAGATATTGATATTAAGGATATTGAATATCTAGAAGAAGAGAAAACTATTGATGTTCGCTTAGATAGTAAGAGCGTTCGACTAGATGTATTTGTCAATGATGATAAAGGAACTATCTTTAATATTGAAATGCAAACTAGTAAAGATATGAAGGAACTTATTAAAAGAGCACGATATTATCAGAGTGCAATAGATATTGATATTTTAGAAAAGGGGCAACACTATTCAGAGTTAAACGATGCATACGTTATTTTTATATGTACATTTGAGGTATATCCAGATAAGTTTCATAAGTATGACTTTAAAAATGTATGCTTACAGAATACGCGTAGACATTTGGATGATGGGACTCATAAGATTTTCTTGAGTACTAAGGGTGAATTGGATGATATATCTAAACCGTTAAAATATTTTTTGGATTATATAGATGGAAAAGAACCTGAAGATAGTCTGATGTGCGAGATTGATAGTGAAGTTCATACGATAAAACTATGTGATGAATGGAGGCGAGACTATATGACTTTGGCATTTGAAATGGAGAATAAATTAAAAGAAGGAATTGAAATAGGTAGAGAAGAAGGAAAAGTTGAGACGGTGATTGGCATGTTAAAGGAAAAGTTGTCCATAGAGATGATTTCTCGTATTACAAAATTAACAGTGGAGCAAATTACTGAAATTGGCAAAATGAATGCATTGTTATAATAATGCTATACATAATGAATTAGAATGATAAAAAGGCTGTAAGCAAACAATTGGAATGCTTACAGCCTTTTGGTGTAATATGTATATACTTTTGATTTGTCTATAACTCCGCATCTGAATGACTTTATATTTAATGCGGTGATTAGAATTGTAAAAATAAATATTTTAACAATTTTAAACATATCCTTCAGGTACTTTCGGTTCTACCACGATGTCATTATGGGTATTAAAAATAACATATCCCAATGGTGATCCAGGTGGCTTTTTAATATGTTTTACTAAGGTGTAGTCCACGGTTACTTTAGACGTATCTTTCCCTTTGCTAAAGTACGCAGCGATTTGTGCAGCAGCTTCAATCATTTTAATATCAGGATCAACATCAGACCGCAAAATAACATGGGACCCTTGTATATGTTGTGTATGTAACCATAGGTCATTAGGTTTAGCCCAACGGTTGGTGAGGTATTCGTTTTGTTGGTTATTTTGTCCTACATATACGTCACCATTAGGAATGGTAAAATGCAAGAAATTATCTTTTTTAATCTTGAAAGGAATCGGCTTTTTAGATTGACGCAAGATGCCTGCACTTTCACATTCACTGCGAATTTCCTGAACAGATTGCTTGGTCGTAGCCAACGATAAACTGTATTGAATGGATTCCAAATAAGAAAGGCGCATGGAGCTTTGTTCTAGTTGATATTGACCATTTTTCGTACGATTTTTCATCTTACGATACAGTTTATAATAGGCCTGCGCATTTTCTGTAATGGATAATGGGGGATCCAATGGGATTGTAATATCTTCAGCCGAGTCAGATAATACGTTTTGCACCGTCACTTCCGACTCATAGTGGTGAGGCAAGTAGCTATAAATCATGAGTAAATCCCCATAGGATTTATACATATCCGCTTTGGATGTGTCATCTAGCTCAGCTTGAATTTTTTCTTGACGACCTTCTTCTTTTTTGATAGCAGCGGAGATAATTTTTTCTAACTCTTTTCCTGCTGTATGAATGGCTCCTAGCTTTACTACATCCTGTGAAAGGGCCTCAGAAATTGTTGGATACTGGATAGTATCAACAATGGTGTGAGGGGAACTTTCACAGAGTGGAATAGGCGTTAACAAACGTTTACCAGTAGCTGTGGTGTATTGCAATAATCCTTGTGCCCTAAGAAGTTGAGATTGCAAATCAGTAAGTCCTTCGGTGATACTGTTGATGAGATTTGCTGTCATCGGTGTCGTAGGAGTTAGACCCATACGATAACATAGATCATCTAATAGGACGGGACCAAAGCCATTGAAGATATGACGAATGGTATTGCCTACTGTGTCTTGTGAAAAGGATTGGAGTAATTGTGTGATCTCAGGACCGGAGAACTGCATAAGATCCACACGAGATGTATTAGGAGGTAGCTCGTAAGGTAATTTAGGAGCTACTGACCGAACACGGTTCATAAGCGGTGTGACATGAACAAGGGATTCTAAAATGGTGCCATCTTGCACGAAAATGCAGTTGGAATATTTGCCCATTAGTTCTACATAGATTTCATTTACAACGATGGAACCATCTAAGCCTAATTTGTCGGCAGTGATGCGGATGATACGGTCTCCGTGAAGTTGCTCGATATTGGTAATGCGAGCTCCTTCAATGTGTTTCCGTAAATACATAATGAGGGAGGTGGGCTCCTTTGGAGCATCTACTATTTTATCTGTTACATAGATAGAGGGAGCACTACCTACAGTAATCACCAAGTAGGGACTTGTGGTAGGTGTATTAATTTTTAAAAGTATACTTGTTTTATCGATCTGCTGAATACGTTGAATCTGACCGTTTCCGACTTGCTCGTTCAGTTCTCGTATCAATACAGATAATGTTAAACCATCTAAATTCATGGGAATCCTTTCGTTATAGGTGTATTGTATTGCTAAATCTGAAAGTGTAACATATCAGTGAAATCATACTTCGATACTATACAAAAGACATAGCTATGTATTTATAAGATTACAAAAATGATTGACATTACATGGTACCTTACTAAGGATACCATATTCTTATACTATCTATTAGTAAGAGAAAAATTTAAAAACTATCACTATACTAGTATACACTAATCTAGTACTAGGAGATATAGGTAGGTTTTGAATTAAAGGTATGACACCCAAAATATAACAGAATAGAGACATCGTTAAACTTGATGTTGCATTGAGAGCGATATATAAGAGAAGGTTAATGCATATCTGGATTAGCAGTGAATTAAAATTTCTAACTATATTAACCTTATGGTAGATATAGATTAGAACAAATAAAACGTTTTATTTTTAGTCTTACCGTGCTATACTGAAAGGTAGAAATAGAACGGAAACGCGAGGTAAATCCATGAACAGTATGACAGGCTTTGGTCGCGGCATAGTGACTACAGAAACAGGAAGTTTTCAAGTAGAGATTAAAACGGTAAACACAAGATATTGTGATATTACAATTAAAAGTCCTAAACAATTTAATATCTTTGAAGACAAAGTACGACGGTTAATTCAATCTGCCTTTCAACGTGGTAAGGTAGAGGTGTCTATTTTATACAAAGAGTCCGGCGAACAAGAGAAAGAATTATCTATGAACCGAGCCTTATGTGGACAGATTAAACAATTTTTGGTAGAAGAAGGATTCTATGCAGATGTGAAAGAGGTTCCTCTATCGGCGATTATGTCCATTTCTTCAGACTGGATTACTGTAGAAGAGCCACCTACTGATGAAGAGGCGATAGGACGAGCTTTAGACGAGGCAACAAAATTGGCCATTGACGGTGTTCTTGCGATGCGTGCCAAAGAAGGCGTTGCGATGAAAGAAGATATTACGAAACGTCTACAAGGGATTGAAACATTATTCGCTTACATGGAAAGTCGAAGGGATGTGGCCTTAGCACATCATGAAGAGCGATTATTGCAACGAATCCAAACTATGTTAGATAAAGTGGGCGTAGACTTTCAAGAAGAACGTTTTATGCAAGAGGTGGCTATACTTTCAGATAGAGTAGATATTTCAGAAGAGATTGCCCGATTTGCCTCACATGTGGTACAATTAAAGGAAATCCTTGAGGAAGAAGTGCCTATTGGACGCAAGTTAGATTTCTTGTTACAAGAAATGAACCGTGAGGTCAATACAATGGGATCTAAGGGGAATGAAATTACAATTGTAGATACAGTTGTACAGTTGAAAGTAGAGTTAGAAAAAGTAAGAGAGCAAATTCAGAATATAGAATAATATGTAAGTAGTATTGGAGTTATCATGTCTGATAAAGGAATATTAATCGTCATTTCAGGACCATCTGGGGCAGGAAAAGGCACGATTTGTGCAGAACTCCGCAAACAAATGCCAAACTTGGTCTATTCTGTATCAATGACCACACGTCAACCACGAGTGGGTGAAGAAGAAGGTATTAGCTATTTCTTCCGAGATGTAGAGACGTTTGAAAAGTTAATCAAAGAAGATGCATTCTTAGAATATGCAAAAGTGTACGATAATTACTATGGTACACCGAAAGAGCACGTCATGAACTTATTAGAAGAAGGCAAGAGCGTGATTTTGGAGATTGATATTCAAGGTGCTATGAAGGTAAAAGAATCCTACAGCGATGCTGTCTTTATCTACGTTGTGCCGCCATCCTTAGATGTGTTAACATCTCGTCTGCATGGTCGTGGCACGGATGATAAAGATGTGATTTATAAACGTTTATCTTTAGCTTGTTCAGAATTAGCATTAGCACATCGTTATGACTACATAGTGGTGAATGATGATTTGGAGGATGCCATTGAACGAACAGCATCTATCTTGCGGGCTGAAACATGTAAGATTAGTCGCAACAAAGAAAAGATTCAATACATTTATAAACGTTATAGCAATGAGCAAGGACAGCAATAATATAGTAAGTAGACAAAGGAGACTTTCATTATGATGGTAGAACCGCATTTAAAAGATTTGGAAAAACAAGTGGATAGTAAATACACGTTGGTAACATTAGCAGCTAAGCGTGCTCGTGAATTGACAGATGGAGATCCATCCCTTGTAGGTGAAGTAGGAACAGAAAATCCTGTATCTATTGCTTTATATGAAATCGCTGCAGAACAAGTAGGGTTTGAACGCACAAAAGATGGCGTAAAATAAATTGATTTATTGATAATAGATACCTAATGAATAGAGGAATTAACACTGTATTCATTAGGTATTTTTTTAACGTATACTACATTCCTAAAAGCTATAATTAAAGCGCACTATAAAGGTAGAAAATATAAGGCAAGTAGGGTATAATTGAACTGTTCATGTAAATATGTATTGGAGGTTTATATGGCTAAAGATTGTTCATTTGACGTTGTATCCGAAGTGGATATGCAAGAAGTAGATAATGCAGTAAATCAAGCGAAGAAAGAAATTGGTACACGCTACGATTTCCGTAATAGTAAAGCAGATATAGAGCATGATGGTGACACGATTAAAATTCATTGTGATGATGAATATAAATTAGGTGCAATCATTGATGTATTAAAAGGTAAAATGGTAAAACGTAATGTAGCTATTAAAAATTTAGAGTATGGTAAAATTGAACCAGCATCTGGCGGTACTGTACGCCAAGTTGTGACCATTAAAAATGGTATCTCTAAAGAGGTGGCTAAGGATGTTGTCAAATTAATCAAAAACATGAAGTTAAAAGTGACAGCTCAAATTATGGAAGACCAAGTACGTGTAGCAGGAAAAGATAAAGATCAATTGCAAGCAGTGATTACTATGCTTCGTGAACAAGATCTACCTGTGGAATTACAATTTGTGAATTTCCGTTCTTAATCAAATAGAGGAGCATCGCCCATTGGATGCTCCTATTTTATCATGTGAGGGACTATGAACGTAGAAGATATGCGTGGTGGGTACACCACTGGTTCCTGTGCAACCGCAGGGGTGAAAGCTGGACTCTTAGCTTTAATCGAAGAAGAAATAGTGGACCAAGTGTCTATACGAAATCCTCAAGATGCTTTCATTGTTGTGCCTATTGCGAAGGTAGAAGTAGTATCACCAACTGAGGCTATGGTAACTGTTGTGAAAGACGGTGGCGATGACCCCGATGTAACGCATGGTACAGATATTGTGACTACAGTGACATTAAATCAATCGGGAATGATTACTTATGAAGCAGGTTTTGGCGTAGGAACCATAACGAAACCGGGACTGGCGTTACCTGTAGGAGAACCTGCTATCAATCCGGGCCCTAGAACAATGATTTCCTATGTATTCGATGAACTAGTGCCTAAGGGTACGGGCATCCATGTGAAAGTATCCGTACCAGCCGGAGAAACCTTAGCTAGAAAGACCTTGAATGGCACTCTTGGTATTGAAGGTGGTATTTCTATCATTGGCACTACAGGTATTGTAAAACCAATGAGTGAAGAAGGATTCAAAAACTCCTTAGTACCGCAATTGCGTGTCATGAAAGAAGCAGGTTATACAACGGCTATCCTTGTACCGGGACGCATTGGTCAAGAAATCGCTAAGGAACAACTAGGTATTTCTATTAATCAAATGGCAGAAACCAGTAATTTTATCGGCTTCATGCTAGAACAATGTGTAAAAATTGGGTTTAAAAATATTCTTATCATTGGTCACATTGGTAAAATTATCAAATTGGCTAGTGGTAGCTTTCATACCCATAACCGTATGAGTGATGGTCGTATGGAAACGATCGTTGCCTATGCAGCCTTAGAAGGGGCATCCCAACAGGTGTGCGAAGAATTGATGGATTGTCGCACCACAGAAGCAGCTATGCCAATTATAGAGCGGGAACACTTGGAGGGTATTTATCAACGTGTAGCGGATCGAGCATCCTTGCGTTCCATGCGCTATATTGCGCAAGATGCAAGAGTTGGTATTATCATATCTACCCTAGATGGCACTATTTTGGCCGTCGATGAGGTAGCGAAACAAATAGGAGAAGAAGAATCATGGCACATACCTTGTATGTCGTAGGTATTGGCCCTGGGAATCCAGAGTATGTAGTACCTAAAGGATTACATCTCATTCAGGAGGCTAAGGTTCTGGTAGGAAGTGAACGGGCATTAGAAGATTTTGCTCTCCCTGGTCAGATAACCTTTCCCATAGCAAAATTAGGACCTATGGCTGAATGGATGAGACAGAAACTACAATCCAACGATATTGTAGTCTTAGTCAGTGGTGATACAGGATATTATTCTTTATTGCCGTACTTAAAAACTAAATTCCCTAACAATCCTATCGATGTGACGCCTGGGATTAGTTCTATGACATTTGCTTTTGCTAGACTTGGAGAAGTGTGGCACGATGCAGATTTAATGAGCTTTCACGGTCGTCGCCCAGAAGAGAAAGATTTGTATTATGCAGAAGGGCGTAAGTTAGGTTTTTTAACAGATCCTGAACAAAATCCTGCGTATATTGCAAGATATTTAATCGAAGAACATGGTTGGCCAAAGGAAACAAAAGCGGCTGCTTGTGAACGATTGAGTTATAAAGATGAGCGTATTAAACGCGGAACATTAGAAGAATTACAGACATTGGAGGGCTTCGGGCACTCCGTAATGGTGGTATTAGGATGAGACATTTTTTTGGAATTGAAGACGAGGAATTTATTCGTGCCGATGTGCCCATGACGAAAAAAGAAATTCGCATGGTTGTTATGAATGAAGCTCGTATTGAAGAAGATAGCGTTGTCCTTGATGTAGGAGCTGGTACAGGTTCTATTTCTATTGAAGCTGCTTTGGGAGCACCGAAAGGACATGTATATGCCATTGAACGCTTTGAAAAAGCGACAGATTTGATTCGCCAAAATCAAGAAAAATTTGGTGTGAAAAACTTAACAATTATTGAGGCAAAAGCTCCAGAAGGCATGGAAGATTTACCAGAATTAGATGCTGTTATTATCGGTGGTAGTGCCGGTGGTATGGGTACAATTATGGATGAAGCCACACGGTTATTAAAAGTGGGCGGTCGTCTTGTGGTAACCGCTGTTACTATGGAAACAGGCTATACGATTTTGAAAGAGTTAAAAGGTAGACCATATACGTATGAAGGATTTCAAATGCAAGTGAGCCGTTTCAGAAAGGCTGGCCCGTACCATTTATTAAATCCATTGAGCCCTATTTTTATCGTAACTGCAGTGAAACAGGAGGTATAATATGGCACAAGTACATATCGTGGGCGCAGGCCCTGGAGATCCGGAGTTAATTACCCGTAAGGGATATCGATTGGTACAAGAAGCAGATGTAGTCATCTATGCGGGTTCCTTGGTGAATCCAGCGATTTTAGAAGCTTGTAAAAAAGGTTGTGAAATTCACAACTCTGCATCTATGAGTTTAGATGATGTGTTAGCAGTAACAAAAGCGAGCGTTGCAGAAGGTAAAACAGTAGTGCGCTTGCACACAGGTGACCCTGCCATCTATGGAGCCATCCAAGAACAAATGGATGCCTTAAAAGAAATGGGGATTACCTATGATGTCACACCTGGGGTAAGTTCTTTCTTGGCAACAGCAGCTGCATTACAACAAGAATATACATTGCCAAATGTGACGCAAACTGTCATCATCACTCGTATGGAAGGCAGAACGCCAATGCCAGAAAAAGAAAAATTATCTATGCTAGCTAGCCATGGTGCTACTATGTGTATTTTCTTGTCTGTTCAAATGATTGATAAAGTGGCAGCAGAATTAATTGAAGGTGGCTACGATAAAACAACACCGGTTGCTATCGTTGTGAAAGCATCTTGGCCAGATCAACGCATCATCCGTGGTACACTAGAAACCATTGCTGATGTAGTGGCAGAAGAGGGTGTGATTCGCCAAGCTATGATTGTAGTAAGCCGTGTACTGGATACAGATTATGAATTATCTAAACTCTATGACAAAGGCTTTGCCCATATGTATCGAGATGCGAAGTAATGAAGATTGCTATTGTATCTGTTACAAAACGTGGGGCTAAGCTAGGCCAACAAGTACGCAGTGCCTATGCACAAGATCATGTGGTAGATTGCTATGAAAAGGAAGACCGTGAAAGTGGAGACACAGCGATTTCTTTTTCTTCTTTGAAATCACATATAGAACAGTTATGGAAAGACTATGACCGTATCTTATTCATTATGGCCACAGGCATTGTAGTGCGTATGATTGCACCTTTCATCAAGCATAAATCGGAAGATCCAGCTATTTTAGTGATGGATGAAGGTGGTCATTTCGTGATTAGCCTTTTATCGGGGCACCTAGGCGGTGCTAATGAATGGACTAGTGAGGTGGCAATGATTACCGGTGCTACACCAGTGATTACTACAGCCACCGATGTGAATCAATTGCCCGCACCAGATGTGTTGGCTCGAAAAATCTGTGCCAAGGTGGAAGATTTTTCTATGCTTATCAAGGTGAATGCGGCTATCGTTAATGGAGACTCTGTCAAATATTATCTGGATAGCACCTTGGCAGATGACTTTGAACAAGCTGTACAAGCACATCAAGTGGACTATGCCCTCTTTCATCCAGAGGAAGCATTTCCATGGGGAGAGGAGCCAAAGGTCGTCATTACAGATAGAACCATTGATTGTATAGGTGTAACACTAGTGTTACGACCACCGACTATGACGGTAGGCATCGGATGTCGCCGTGACACACCGAAAGAATTGATACTTTCAGCGGTATCAGAATCATTGCAAAATGTAAAACGGTCCCCATTAAGTGTTAAGGGAGCAGCCTCAGTCATCGTGAAAGCTGATGAAGTAGGTTTATTGGAAGCCATGGAAGAGCTCAAATGGCCTATCCAATTTTATACACAAGAAGAAATGGCCCCTTGTATTGAAGAGGCACAGATTATTGAATCTAATTTTGTTAAACAAACCATAGGAGTAGGAAACGTATGCGAAACGACAGCACTATTACTAGCGCAGGGGCAGGAGCTACTGCAGCACAAAACCATATTTCCGAGAACAACCGTAGCCATTGCACGGGTACATTACAAGTCATTGGAATCGGACCTGGTAACCCAGAATTCATGACACCAGAAGCACGTGAAGCGATTTTACAAGCAGACCGTGTGGTAGGTTATATTACGTATTTAGATTTGATTAAAGATCTTGTAGCAGACAAAGTCACTGTAGGTACAGGTATGATGCAAGAAGTAGATCGTTGCCAACAAGCTGTAGACTTAGCTGTAGAAGGTCATAAAGTGGTGGTTGTATCTAGCGGTGACCCTGGTGTATATGGCATGGCGGGTCTTGTCATCGAATTGGCTAATAAAGTGGCAGAAGAAAAACGTCCTCCTGTCCATATCGTACCAGGTTTGAGTGCTGTGAACATGGCAGCAGCTGTGTTGGGTGCACCATTGATGCATGACTTCGCTGTCATCAGCTTGAGTGATTTGATGACACCATGGGATTTAATCAAAAAACGTGCAGCTCTATGTGCAGAAGGTGATATGGTTATCGCTTTATATAACCCACGCAGTAAAAAACGTATTACTCATTTAGATGAAGTACGTGAATTGGTATTGCAACATCGTGACCCTAAAACACCAGTGGGTATCGTACAAAAAGCAGGCCGTGCAGGTCAACATATCATCATTTCTGATTTAGAGCATTTCCACAAAGAAGAAATCGATATGCAAACATTAGTTATCATTGGTAATAGCCAAACATACGTGGAAAATGGTCAAATCATTACACCACGAGGATATAAACTGTGATTTGGGTCATAGCAGGCACATTAGATGGCCGTAACCTAGCAGTAGCCGTGCAAGAGCATACAGGCTTACCTGTGTTGGTGTCCGTGGTAAGCCAATATGGGGCACAGTTGGCATCCCATCCAGGCATTGAAGTGCATGAAGGACGCTTAAATCTAGATGAGATGAAAGCTCTCATTCAAAATAAAGGTATTACGATGCTCATCGATGCGAGCCATCCTTATGCAGCGATTGTGACAGCTACAGCGCGGGAGGCAGCAGCCGATATGGAGATTCCGTTCATTCGATTTGAACGGAAGGAAGTGCCATTGC
>UQVF01000024.1 GCA_900544365.1 uncultured Veillonella sp.
AATATATGAGTATTCTAGAATTTGATAATATAATGGTATTGTAAAAGTGACAATTAGTCATGTTTATCTATTTTGAATATATCTATTTGTTAGCTAGTTTATATGCAATTATTGATGGTACTTAATACTTAGTAATCTAGTGATATATAGTGAGAGAAAGGAGAATATAAATGGAAACTAAAAAGACAACAAATACAATACTATCTGCCTTTCGATATGGTTTTCTTAAAACAATACCATTACTATTTGGATTTTTATTTTTAGGTCTATCCTATGGTATCTATATGTACTCTATGGGGTTTTCCTGGGGTTATATATTGGCATTGAGTGCTTTGATTTATGCAGGGTCTATGGAATTTGTAACAGTGGCTATGTTATTATCTCCTTTTGATCCAGTGAGTGCTTTCTTGATTACAATTATGGTTAATGGGCGTCATTTATTTTATGGAATTTCTATGTTAACTATATATAGACATATGGGATGGTTAACACCATATCTCATATTTGGAATGACAGATGAAAGTTTTTCCATAAATTATACATCACAAATTCCTACTGAAATTTCCAAGAAATGGTGCTATTTTTTTGTAACCTTATTGAATCAGATCTATTGGGTGGTTGGTTCTGTTATAGGTAATCTGTTTGCATCAGTACTTTCTTTTAATGCGAAAGGATTGGAATTTGTACTCACAGCACTCTTTATTGTGTTAGCTTTAGAGCAATATAAAATCCAACGGAATTTAATCAGCTCTGGCATGGGATTGATCATTCCTGGTATTGCCTTGTTGGTATTTGGTAGTGAACACTTTATGATTCCTGCCATGATTGGTATCGTAGTGATATTAAGTCTGTTACGTAGAACAATGGAGGGGCAACAATGACTTTTATAGAACAAATTATAACTATTGCCATTGTTGTGCTAGGTACTATGGCAACACGGTTTTTACCATTTTTCATATTTAACTCGAAAACAAAAACACCTGCTTATGTGCAGTATTTAGGGAAAGTATTGCCATCGGCGACGATGAGTTTACTTGTCGTATTTTCCTTGCGGCATGTGGACCTAGTTGGTGTGTATCATGGAATGCCAGATATAATCGCTGTAGCTGTGACGGTACTACTCCATCTGTGGAAGGGCAATATGTTCCTATCCATTGGGGGCGGAACGATTTTGTATATGGTGCTGGTGCAACAGGTATTTATATAATATTACCTACGTGTTATCAGAGATATCATCAATATAGTAAATAAAGGAAAGGGTCTATGGGACCCTTTTTTGTATAGTTATTTTGTGTTATTTTACTTTCATAGAAGGAATCATTATAAATGTGATATAATACGAATAATGAGGTTTGAAAGATATCAATATGAGAATAAAGGAGATACCTATGATTATTACAACAACTATGCAAATTGAAGGTCAACCAATTAAAGAATATAAAGGAATTGTGTTTGGGGAAGTTGTGGAAGGTCGTAATTTTGTAAAAGACTTTTTCTCTTCTATTCGAGATGTTGTAGGTGGTCGTAGCAATAGTTATGAATCATCTTTAGCTAGTGCTCGTGAAGCGTCCTTAAAAGAAATGAGCAAACGTGCGAAAGCTATGGGAGCCAATGCCATTGTAGGTGTATCTGTAAGTTATGAAACATTGGGCGAAACGAATGGTATGCTCATGGTGACATGCACAGGAACAGCTGTTGTTATTTAGTATATAATATAACATTATTCAAAATTAATAGATGATTTGGTTCGATATATATAGTGTAGTTTTATAGATAGGAATCGATAAGGAGAGATAGAATCAGTGGGCAGTGATATAGGTATAGAAATTTTAATTGTAGTCATACTCATCATTTTTAATGGTCTATTTTCCATGACGGAGTTGGCCATTATCAATGCTCGTAAAGGGTTATTAGAAGAAAAGGCGGAAGCAGGTAATCGTGGGGCCCGTATGGCGATCAAGCTGGCAGAGGATCCAAATGAAATGTTTTCCACCATACAAATTGGTATTACTTTGATTAGTATCGTCACTGGTTTGTATTCGGGAGCTACTTTTTCTGATCCTATGGCAACATATATTAAAGAACATATACTTTGGCTAGCTGATTATGCGGATACGATCAGCCCTATTTTTATCGTATCCTTAACAACCTATTTATCCTTGGTCATAGGGGAATTGGTACCAAAACGCTTGGCCTATAACTCGCCAGAATCTATTGCCATCATGATGGCTATCCCTATGAAATATTTTGCCACTGTAACAAAACCATTGGTGGCACTCCTCAGTGTGTCTACGACGATGCTGCTAAAAGTATTAGGCGTTAAACACAAGGAAGAAGCACCAGTAACGGAATCAGAAATTAATAAGATGCTCGTGCAAGGTGTGGAATTGGGTGCTTATGAAGAAGAAGAGCCAGTGCTGGTAGAAAATATTTTCCGCTTAGCTGACCTCGATGCTAGCGATATTATGACACCTCGTACGCAGTTGACGTGGATTGATATCAATGCTAGTGATGAGGAAATTTTAGAAACCATTATGGAGTGCAATGAACATCGTATTCCTGTGGGAGATGATTCTTTAGATGAGCTGAAAGGATTAGTCTCTTCCGTAGATGTGTTGACACAGCAGATGAAAGAAAGCCATCGCCCCATGAAAGATATCTTAGCTTATTGTATGCGTAAACCTGTACTTGTGCCAGAATCTCTGTCCTTGATGAAAGTATTATCTACTTTCAGAGAAGAAGGAACCCATGAAGCCATTGTGCTAGATGAATACGGTGGCATGAGTGGGATGATTACATTCCACGATATTATGGAAGAAATCGTAGGGTGGATGCCATCTGGAGAAGAGGAAAAGAAAGAAGAAGAAAATCGTATCGTTCAACGAGAAGATGGGACGTATCTTGTAGATGGACTCATCAGTATTGAAGAGCTAAAAGAATATTTTGAAGTGGACGAACTATTACCAGGAGAAGAAGACGATTTGTATAAAACATTAGGGGGATTTGTGACGTACTTAATTGGTCGCATTCCGAAAGAAGCCAATCGTTGTCATTATGGATCATTGCAATTTGAAGTGATGGATATGGATAACACACGAGTGGATAAAGTGATGGTGACACGGAAAGTAGAAATTTATTCTATGGAATAGTCTGATCATTGGATAAATAATATAAATAAAACAGAGGAAAGTTGATGGTATAGTACAACTTTCCTCTGTTTTATTCTATTCATAATGTGTCCATAAACTCATTATTTTGACTACTTTTTCTTCCTCAAAGACGGCATAAACAAGTCTATGTTGGATATTAATGCGACGTGAATATAGGTCTTCTAAATCGCCCACCAACTTTTCATACCTTGGCGGTGTTTGGTAAGGATTTACTTTTATAATCTCAAGTAATGCCTTTGCTTTTACATCAAGTTTTGCAGATTTTAACTTTGGTATATCTTTCACAGCATATTTTGTATAAGTTAATGTATACATTACCAAATAACCTCTTCCTCTGGAATACATTCGGATAATGGAGTATTTTTTCCTTCTAGTAAAATTTCTTTCATACTAGGTTTGGATGTTAAATATAAAGTTTCTAACAAGGATAAATAATCATCTTCGCTTAATAGAACGGCATTACCATCTTTAGTGCTGATGCTGAGTGGTTCATTGTATTTAATCGTTTGCGTTAAATACTCAAAAATATTTTTCCTAAAATTTGTAATATTAATAATTGCCATGTGTATCACCTCTTTATGTACATTATAATGTACGTAAAGATAAAAAGCAATGATATAGATATTGAAAGTATCGTAATCATTTG
Source organism: uncultured Veillonella sp. (assembly GCA_900544365.1). Lineage (GTDB taxonomy): Bacteria > Bacillota > Negativicutes > Veillonellales > Veillonellaceae > F0422. The sequence goes on from UQVF01000024.1 coordinate 3,817, forward strand.
GAGTAAACTGCAATAGAATTAGAAGTACCTATATTGCCACTACTTGGAAAGATACGATATAATAGGAACAGAATACATCAGAGTATAAGTATAGTATATGTCGTAACTTATGTTAGTCATGAAAGAGGGTACACCATGGAATGGGTATATTTAGCAATTCATTATGGAGATAATGAGCGCGGTCATATTGCGTATAACAAAGAAACAAAAGAATACCAAGTGGTATTAGAAGATGCAGCTTGGAAAGAAAAAGTAGAATCCTATTTGCAAGCAGAACAAACAGTGATGCATGCCACAGGATTAAATACATACGATGAGTTAACAGTGAAACCGTTGGATTCCTACGATAACTTAAAATTAGCCTTAACTCGTATGTGGAATAAAAATGGTGTGCAAGTTGACTGGGGTATTCCAGTAGAAGTGGATGGCCAATTATATTTTGCTGAATAAGCAAGAGTATATGGTTGATGTTCAGCACTTGTAAGGTAAGATGCGGTGCAGACTACCGATGAAAGTATGATTGAACGAGAATATCTAATACAGAAGAGTATACGAAAGCCTATAGAACAGTTAAAAGTTGTTCTATAGGCTTGTTGTGTTTATGATGAAGGTATAGGAACTGTATCGTTAGTAAAGTATCTAGAATATCTAGAACATCTAGTAGATCTATTAAATCTATTAAATGTGTGTATGTATCGAACACTGCAAGAGAAAATTAAACACTTTCATCGTACATATGGAACAGTTATCCACCTAAATGTGGATAACTCAGTGTATAACTATGGGGATAGATTGTGAATAGGTTGTTAATATCTTGTGAATTTAGTGTTAATAAGTCTATAGTTATCCACATTTTATGCACAAAAAGTGAATAACCCTTGTTATATAAGGGTCTATTGAATCTTATTCATTAAGAAAGAATGTTCTGTATTGTGGATATGCACATACGATATGAATCGTATCTTATCTTATTTTATTTTAGATTTCATATTGCTAGGTATAGTAGAGTTAGACTATAATAGTTGTATACTTGCGTTCATAGCTCAGTAGGATAGAGCGACAGTTTCCTAAACTGCAGGTCGGGGGTTCAATTCCCTCTGGGCGCACCAAATCTATAAAGGGGTTGTTGTATGACAGCAGCTTTACATAAACAGCTATTAGTTGGTGTTAGAGAATCAGATAATAGCTATTTTGTATTAACTAGAAAAATTGAATAATCCTAATATATACCAAGTAACGAAAATAAATAAATTGTGATATAATTTACTTATCATAATAATTCATAAGCTAAGGGAGGCTGCAAATGATGAGAAAAAACGTAGTATTAGCAACAATGGTTGCCTTATTGTGTACGTCAACAGTATTAGCAGAGGAAGTAAACTTAGGTAAGAATGGAGATACAAGTACCGCTTATACTGCGGGTGGTGTATCGATTGGTAAGGGCAAAATTGGATCTGCAGATAAGCGAATTTCTGCGCCTGTTGGAATTGGTTATAATCATAATATCAATGCTAATTTTGGTATTGCTTTAGGGTATGAAGCAACGGTTGAAAAAAATGCAGAAGAAGGAATTGTTATAGGTACTAGTTCCTATGTTGGTAAATTAACAGATGATGAAGCCTTAGGAGAAGTACCACAAGATACACCTACAAAATTAGGAAATCAATCAGAAAAGATAGTGAATGCAAATGACTATAAACCATTAGATGAATCAAAAGATGAAAAAGATACACCAAGTATACCAAAAGGATTTGAGGAAAGAGTAGCTTATCAATCGATGGCTATTGGTAATAATACTAGGGTATATGGATTTGATGCTGTAGGACTTGGTAATGGTGTTCGTGCGAATGGAACAGATTCTATTGCCATTGGTAAAGCGAGCCGAGCTTGGCTAGATGAATCCATTGCCATGGGTTCCCAAGCGGTGACAGCTAAAAAGAGAAGTATTGCTATAGGTCGTTTTGCTACTACTTTGGCGGAAGATTCTATTGCCATTGGTGATCGTTCAGAAATAGGTTCGAAAGCAGATAGTAGTATCACTCTTGGAAAATTAACACTTGTGAATACTAAGAATAGTGTAGCCCTTGGTATATATTCTTCAACAGAAGGACGTGGAGCAGCGATAGATGGGACATCTGCTTTCTCAGGAGATGCGGTGAAAGCAGCCCAAGGTGTTGTGTCAGTGGGTACAGAGGGATATACTATGCAACTGGGTAGTAATACATCTTTAGATATTCCAGATGTAAAACGAAGAATTGTCAATGTAGCTGGTGGTATTCAAGATACAGATGCAGTGAATGTAAAACAATTAAAAGCAGTAGCAAATGTATTAGGATATACATCAGAAGAAATTGAAAAATTAAATTCCACTACAGGTACTAAACAAGAAAGTCTTCGTGATCAAATTGGCACAGTACGGTCCATAGCGGAAAATGCTAATGATACAGCAAAAATAGCAGGGGCTTCTGCCATTGCATTGAGCGCCCTAAAACCTTTAGCTTATGATGAATCTCATAGGACACAAGTGATGGCTGGAGTTGGTCAATTTAAAGGCATGAAAGGTGTAGCTTTAGGAGTAGGACATTACCAAAGTAAAGATACATTTTATAATGTTGGATTAAGTATGGCAGGACATACGGTATCATGGAATGCAGGAGCTTCTTTCAGAATTGGAGCAGGAGATAGTCAAACTGCAGTGACAGATTCCTATGCATTGCGTATCCAACAGTTGGAAGAAAAAAATGCTGAACTAGAACGAAAAGTGAATCAATTATTAGCGATGCAAAATAAATAATATAACACAGAGGATCATTATTACAAACTGTAGTGATGACCTTTGTTTTTATATAGAAATAATAAGGAGACTATAAATATAAAGATTAGGAAAACAAGTGTAACTATAGATGTATAGTATAAAAGTAAAATCTTATAAGTATAAACTATAATAAGTATCTAAAAAAGAGTATTATCCAATATATAATTCTTATGATATCCTTAATACACTGAGAATTAAGAGTGAGAATTTTTAATAGACATATGTAATTGTAGAGAGTAGTTAAGAAAGGTTTGCATTATGAAATTAAAATCATTGTTTACGCCCCTATTAGTGGGTATATTGGCGTTAGGCATTGCGGGTTGTGGTACATCGACAACGACGCAGGACACGCCGAAGGAAATTAAAATCGGCGCAACGGCAGGTCCTCATGCACAAGTGGCAGAGGCTGTGGCGAAGGAAGCACAAAAACAAGGTATCCAGTTGAAAGTAGTGGAATTTTCCGATTATATCACACCAGATAAAGCATTAGCAGATGGAGATATCCAATTAAATGCGTACCAACATGTGCCGTTTCTAGAGAACTTTAACAAGCAAAATAATTCTAAACTAGTGCCGATTGGCAAAACGATTTTAATGCCAATGGGTATCTATAGTAATTCTGTGAAATCTCCTATTGATGTGAAAGATGGCGACACTGTAGCGATTCCGAATGATCCAACCAACGGTGGACGTGCCCTAGCCTTGTTACAACGAGCAGGTCTTATCAAATTGAAAGAGGGCGTTGGTTTCAAAGCAACAGTAGCTGATATTGTGGAAAATCCTAAGAATTTAAAAATTCAAGAATTAGAGGCAGCACAATTACCTCGTAGCTTAGACGATGTGACATTGGCGACGATTCCAATGAACTACGTGCAAAGTGCAGGCATCAACGTAGGTGAAAAAGGATTGTACTTGGAACCAAAAGATGAGCCATTGGCAGTGATGATCTTGGCTACACGTGAACAAGATAAAGACAATGCAACGTACAAAAAAATTGCAGAGATTTATCAGTCCGAAGCCATCAAACAATTCATTGCAGAAACATTCAAAGGAACAATTACATCTGCAAATTAATCATGATTCATATAGAGGTCTACCCATGTGGTGGACCTCTGTTTTGTCTCATTGCAACAGTACTGAAACGATAGGGGAATCGTTGCATAATAAATAGAAATACATAGTTACACACAGTACGCACATATGGTATACTATAGGATATATCTTTTAGTACTTTCACTAAGAAAAGGGATGACTAATTCCATGGATACAGCAAGGGTGTAGCCATTGTTACAGTGAAGTATATTTAACTTATGGTATACTATAGATATTATATCGAAATAATTAAGAAACCCTAAATAGAGTATGTAAAGGAAAAGTGTGTCACCAGAGTGGTGCAAGGAGGTCTTTATGGAGTTAAGACATGAGATAGAATTTGATAAAGATTATACGATGGAAGAGGCATTTGCAGAGGCGAAGCGTTGTTTGAATTGTGCGAAGCCATTGTGCCGTACAGGTTGTCCTATTGAAAATGAAATCCCTCGTTTTATCCAAGCCATTGCGCATGGTAATTTTGGATTAGCTAACGATATTATTGCAGAGCGTAGCAGCTTGCCAGCTGTATGTGGTCGCGTCTGTGCTCGTGAAAAACAATGTGAAGGAGCATGTATTTTAAGCCGTGCTAATAAACCAATTAATATTGGTAAATTAGAACGCTTTGCAGCAGATTTTGAAAGTGACAATAATCTTCGTAAGGTAAAACCAAATCGTAAAGATCAAGGTAAAATTGCTATTGTTGGATCTGGTCCTGCAGGATTAACAGTGGCTGGAGATATGGCAAAATTAGGCTATGATGTAACAGTATTTGAGCGCCAAGATGAACCAGGTGGTATTCTGTTATTTGGTATTCCTGAGTTCCGGTTAGGTAAACGAATTGTGCGTCGTGAAGTGAAACGATTACAAACATTAGGGGTTACTTTTGAATGTAATGTAACTATTGGTCCTGATCGTAATTTAGATACTTTGTTTGAAGAAGGCTTCGATGCCATCTTTATTGCTACAGGTACTCATGTGCCAGCGGAGATTTCTCTACCTGGTGATGATAAAGCAGGTATGTTACAAGCAATGGCATTATTAACATCTGTACAATTAGTGCAAAATGGTAGAGCTGAAGAAGAATTAATTCCTGTATATAAAGGTGATAAAGTTGTCATCATCGGAGCTGGTAATGTGGCGATGGATGCAGCTCGTACATGTATTCGCCTCGGTGCTGAAAGTGTTACTGTTACTTACCGTCGTGGACAAGAACAAATGCCAGCGAATCCATCTGAATTTGAAGAAGCGAAAGAAGAAGGTATCCGTTTTGAGTTCTTAGCAGCACCAAAAGAAGTAACAGGATCAGATATCGTAGAAGGTTTAACGCTAACACGTCAAGAATTACAAGAAGATGGATCTGTGAAAAGCACTGGTGAAGACTTTACTTTACCAGCAGATAAAATCATCGTGGCCATTGGTCATAAACCGAATGCTCGCTTAGTAGGTCCTGGTAATGGTATTGAAGTTAACGAATCTGGTTATGTGGTAACACGAGAAATGCCATATGGTATGACGAGCCGTGAAGGTGTATTCGCAGGGGGAGACGTAGTACATAAACCTGCTACCGTAGTATTGGCTATGCGTGAAGCTAAAAAAGTAGTAGAAGGTATGGTAAACTATTGCGAGGAAAAACGTTTCTTAGGGGAATAAGGTTTAGATTTTTATTAACCTGTGATATAATGGATATGGAATAAAGTAAGGACTTTCCATTTATAAGCAAAAGAAACCCCACGGTCTGCCAACCGTGGGGTTTTTATTTTTTAATGACTATGATATAATAAAGGCAAGCGAAAAAAGTGTGAAAATAATTAGCATTAGGTTCACAAAAAAAACACCCAGGTGGTCAGACCTGGGTGTTTCTTATATACTAGAAAATAAATTAAGAAAGTGATATAATTGGGGTGGAAGAAAGTTGATGATTTCCAATTATAAGCAAAAGAAACCCCACGGTCTGCCAACCGTGGGGTTTTGCTTTTTATAGAGAGCTATCTCTTGTTGGGCTAGTTACTTCGTTTCTTTCTGTTTAGCCACTTGCAAATATAGTTGCTGACTATACCTGCCACAACAGAAATGATAAAATTGATGAGTATATCCAATTATAAGCACCCCCTCTCTGTTACCAGTATAGGGGAAGTAACACTTATAGTATAACAGATTGTGGAAAATAAGACACATATATCTTGTAAAAAATATGAGAATACACTTGCACACAGTGGACAAAGGTGTTACAATAGTAGACAGTTATTAAATTTTTAAAGTATTACACTTATAGTTAAGATTCGTACGCATATCGTACAGAAAGGAGATTATCATGGCATTGTTAGCAATTCTCGTGCTCGTCCTGTTCCTAGTCGTGAACGTCATTAGAACTAACAATTCCATAGAGGTCGCCTTTTCTTCGGTAGAACTACCATCTTAGGTTTCTTTGTGTACAGCATAAGGAATCTAAGTTGTTGTAGTCTATTTGATTAACGTGCATACATATATACTAAAAGGCGATTCCTCAGGAATCGCCCTTTTTTATGGCTAAAAACTATACCACACTATTAGATGCGAATTTGGAATCTATTAGATAGATACAAAATTATAGAAGTATCAAATAGAAATCATATACTAGTATTTCAGTGTATGGATATAGTACTTAGACAGCAATATGTAACTATAACAAGTGTTATAACCAGTATAGTATCAAGAATAGAAAGGATCATCATATGGTACGCAGTGATAGAGTAGCAAAAGGAGCTACACGAGCTCCTCATCGTTCATTATTAAAAGCATTAGGATTCATCAACGAGGAAATTGGAAAACCAATCATCGGGATTGCCAATTCTTTCAATGAAATCATTCCTGGACATATTCATTTGAAAAATTTAGTACAGTCTGTGAAAGATGGTATCCGTGAGGCGGGCGGTATTCCTATGGAATTTAATACTATCGGCATCTGTGACGGATTGGCGATGAACCACATCGGTATGAAATATTCCTTGGTAACACGTAATATTATTGCTGACTCCATCGAGGCCTCTGCTATGGCCACACCATTCGATGCAATGGTGTTCATTCCTAACTGCGATAAAGTTGTACCAGGTATGTTAATTGCAGCCGCTCGTTTGAACTTACCATCTGTGTTCGTCTCTGGTGGTGCTATGCTAGCAGGCGTGCACAATGGCAAAAAAATCGGTTTATCCGATGTGTTTGAAGCGGTAGGTAAATTTGAAGCAGGCCTCATTTCTGAAGATGAATTAGAACATATTGAAAATGTAGCGTGTCCGACTTGTGGATCTTGCTCCGGTATGTACACAGCGAATACAATGAATTGTTTAACAGAAGCATTGGGTATGGCATTGCCTGGTAATGGTACGATTCCAGCGGTTTACTCCGAGCGTTTACGGTTAGCAAAACGAGCAGGTATGCAAGTAATGGAAGTGTTACAAGAAGGCTTACGTCCCAAAGATGTATTGACGAAAGAAGCTTTTGAAAATGCAGTAGCCGTAGACATGGCATTAGGTGGTTCTTCCAACACAGCCTTACATTTACCAGCCATCGCTCATGAAGCAGGCGTATCCTTAACATTGGATGATTTCAACCGCATTGCGGGAGATACACCACAATTGGCGAAATTGTCTCCATCTGGTAAATATTTCATCGAAGATTTACATGCCGCAGGTGGTGTGTATGCGGTAATGCACCGTTTACAAGAACAAGGTCACTTGCATGAAGGTGCAAAATCTGTGAGCTTGGTGGATCAAGGTACGATTGCTAAAACTGTGAAAGTCCTAGATGAAGATGTCATCCATCCTTGGAGCGATCCAGTGTATACCACAGGCGGTATCGCTGTATTGAAAGGTAACTTGGCTCCAGATGGTTCCGTTGTGAAAGAAGGTGCCGTAGACCCAGAAATGCTAGTACATTCTGGTCCAGCGAAAGTTTTCAACAGCGAGGAAGAAGCGGTAGAAGCAATCATGGGTCACAAAATTGTGAAAGGCGATGTAGTCATCATTCGCTACGAAGGTCCAAAAGGTGGTCCAGGTATGCGTGAAATGTTAACACCAACAGCAACGATTACAGGTATGGGTCTTGGGAAAGACGTAGCCTTGATTACAGATGGTCGTTTCTCTGGTGCTACTCGTGGCGCCTCCATTGGTCACGTATCTCCAGAAGCAGCCTCTGGTGGCACTATCGCTATCGTAGAAGATGGAGATATCATCGAAATCGACATTCCAAAGCGTTCCTTGAATGTAAAACTTTCAGAGGAAGAAATTGCACGAAGAAAAGCAAACTTGGCACCACATAAATCAGATGTGACAGGATACTTGAAAAAATATGCTATGCATGTATCCTCTGCTGCACAAGGTGCTATTGAAATCCTAGACGAAGCATAAGAGGGAACGCAGAGTCGTCGGAATATAAGTATCTATGAGGGAAGTATAGGATTCATAGATAGACCAAAAGTAGGAAAGGACAGTTATATGCATAAATTATACGATTTCATGGAGGCTAGGGAGCGACTTGCAACCATCGCGGTGAAAACAAAATTAATTCATAGCTCTGTGTATTCGCAAGAAACAGGCAATGATGTATATATTAAACCGGAAAATTTACAACGTACAGGGTCTTTCAAATTACGGGGCGCGTACAATAAAATTTCCAAATTAACAGAGGCAGAAAAGGCATGTGGTGTCATCGCCGCCTCTGCGGGTAACCATGCGCAAGGTGTAGCACTAGCAGCCCAACGCTTAGGAATTAAAGCCGTCATCGTTATGCCACGCCATACACCGCTTATTAAAGTAGAGGCTACACGTCAATACGGTGCAGAAGTAGTGCTAGCTGGTGAAGTCTATGATGAAGCCTATGAAAAAGCTTGTGAATTACAAGAAAAACACGGCTATGTATTTGTGCACCCTTTTAATGATGAAGATGTCATCGAAGGACAAGGGACTATTGCTCTAGAAATTTTAGAAGAATTACCAACTGCAGATATTATCTTAGTGCCAATTGGTGGTGGCGGATTGATCTCCGGTGTGGCAGCAGCAGCGAAATTAAAAAATCCACAAGTGAAGATTATTGGTGTAGAACCAGAGGGCGCAGCTAGTGCGAAAGCCGCAGTAGCAGAAGGAAAGCCTGTGAACTTACCATCTGTGAGCACCATTGCAGATGGAGCGGCTGTGAAATTAATTGGTTCAAAGAATTTGGAATACATCCAAACATATGTAGATGAGATTGTAACTGTATCCGACTATGAATTGATGGAAGCCTTCCTATTATTGGCAGAAAAACACAAAATTATCGGTGAAAATGCTGGGTTACTTTCTGTAGCTGGGTTGAAAAAATTACGAGTACGAGGCAAAACAGTGGTCAGTATTTTGAGTGGTGGTAACATCGACGTATTGACCATTGCGTCTATGATTACAAAAGGTTTAGTCGTACGGGGCCGTATTTTCACATTTGCTGTGAATTTATCTGATAAACCAGGTCAATTAGTGGCGGTATCTGAAATCTTGGCGGAACAAAATGCAAATGTTATCAAACTGGAACATAATCAGTTTAAAAACTTGGACAGATTCCATGAAGTGGAATTGGTAGTGACCGTAGAAACAAACGGCGAAGAGCATATTAAGAAAATCACGGCAGCCATGGCGGCTCGTGGATATATGATTCACCGGATCAGTTCTAACGAATTTAATGAACATGACTAATGAATGAGATGGATATAGAAAGGGACAAACTATGAGTGAACAGAAGATGATTCGAGGAGCCCGTATACTCCTAGAAACATTGAAGCGCTTGGGGGTAACTGATATATTTGGTTATCCTGGCGGCGCCGTAATTCCTATATATAATGAAATTTATGATTTCGAAGGAATCAATCATTACTTAGCACGTCATGAACAAGGGGCGGCCCATGAAGCGGACGGCTATGCTCGTGCATCTGGTAAATGCGGTGTGTGCCTCGCTACATCTGGTCCAGGGGCAACGAATCTTGTGACAGGTATTATGACAGCGCACATGGATTCTATTCCATTGTTAGCGATTACCGGTCAGGTGGCCAGCCACCTACTAGGAAAAGATGCATTCCAAGAATCCGACATCATTGGGATTACCATGCCAGTGACGAAAAATAATTACTTGGTGAAAGATATCCGTGAAATTGCTAGCACTGTGAAAGAAGCGTACTATTTAGCTACCACTGGTCGACCAGGTCCTGTGCTTGTGGACATCACACGAGATGCGCAATTGGCGGAAATTTCCTATGAAGAGTTTGAGGCTATTTTTAATGAGCCAATCTCTTTAGAAGGATATGATCCAAATTATATTGGACATCCGAAACAAATCAAAAAGGCTATCGAATTATTAAAAGAGGCAAAACGTCCTCTTATCGTGGCAGGTCATGGGGTACTATTATCTGGTGCCACAGAAGAGCTTTATAAACTAGCTACCACATGCCAAATTCCGGTGACGAACACCTTGTTAGGATTAGGCTCCTTCCCAGGAGAACATCAATTATCCTTAGGTATGTTAGGTATGCATGGTACTGTGTATGCCAACTATGCCACTAATGAAGCAGATGTAGTCTTAGCCTTAGGGATTCGCTTTGACGATCGTATTGCAGGGGTACCGAAGGAGTTCTGTAAAGATGCTACTATTATCCACGTAGATATTGATCCAGCAGAAATTGGTAAAAATAAACGTATCGATGTGCCAATCGTTGGGGATTTGAAACATGTATTGAATGAGATGAATCATGAATTGACATCACAAACGCATGAAGATTGGTTGGAACGCATCCGTGAATGGCGTGAAGAGTACCCAATTTGCGTGCGTCCTCACGAAGGTGATTCTCTGTTACCACAAAAGGTTATCTATGAAATCGACAATATCTTGAAAGGTAATGCCATCGTGGTTACAGACGTGGGACAACACCAAATGTGGACGTCTCAATTTATTACCTTCTCTAAGCCAAATACGATTATTACATCTGGTGGTGCCGGTACGATGGGCTTTGGTTTGCCAGCAGCCATCGGTGCACAAGTGGCACAGCCAGACAAAAAAGTAGTACTCATCACAGGTGATGGAGGCTTACAAATGAACAGCCAAGAGTTGCTCTTATTGAAAGCTTACAATATCCCTGTGAAAGTTGTGATTATCAATAATGGTTTCTTAGGCATGGTTCGTCAATGGCAAGAACTGTTCAATCAACGTCGCTATTCCTTCGTAGATCTAGAGGTAAACCCAGACTTTGAAACCTTGGCAAAAGCCTATGGTGTACAAGGGGTCACATTATCCACCATTGAAGACTTGCGTAGCCAATTACGAGACCTCATCTTATCCGATAAACCAGTGGTGATTAACTGTGTGGTAGAACGAGAAGAAAATGTATTCCCAATGATCCCAGCCGGTTGTACAGCCAAAGATATGATGGGATTGAAAGGAGGCCCTGACAATGAGTAAAGTACAACAACACCAAGTGTTAGTGATTACAAAAAACAAACCAGGTATCGGGGCAAGAATCCTTTCCTTGTTCAATCGTCGTGGCTACTCCGTGACCCAAATGACATCGGGCATTTCCATTCCTAAGGATCAAGCGCGGATTACCTTAACGGTTGAAACAGACGAAGTGCAGTTGGATCAAATCCAAAAACAAATCTACAAATTAGTAGATGCTATCAAAGTCAAAGTATTCTCTCCAGAACAAGTGGTGCGCCGTGAATTGATGCTCATCAAAGTGAAAGCGGACGTATCTGTACGACCACAAATCATCCAATTAGCGGATGTGTACCGTGGCAATGTACTCGATGTAGGACCTAGCTCTATCGTTATAGAAATTACAGGAGAAACGCAGAAACTAGATGCTTTCATAGAAATTATGAAAGAATATGGCATTCTGGAAATTGCAAAAACAGGTTGCACCGCTATGAGCCGTGGAGAAAAAATGTAATGCCTATACCAGAACCGAAACAAGGAGAGTTGTTACATTACGAGGGCGTTACCTTCGTCCGCAATGGAGAGGCGATTTTACAAGGTGTAGATTGGCATGTGAAAGCAGGGGAAAACTGGGCGCTCTTGGGGCTCAATGGGGCAGGCAAGTCCGCCTTGCTGGGCATGATTATGGCCTACACCTGCGCCACCCGTGGTGAGGTACGTGTGTTGGGGCATACCTTTGGTCAATGTGTGTGGAAAGATGTAAAAGATCGCATCGGATTCGTCAGCTCTACATTGGGGCAATTTGAGCGAACCATGAGAGACGAAACAGTGCGACAAATTTTACTCTCTGGAGCACATGGTACCATTGGTGTATACCGAGAGGTAACAGAGGAAGAAGAACAACGCTGTGATGCGGTTCTAGCCAGTATGGGCTTACAACAGTTACAACATCGTCACTTTGGAGTATTGTCCACAGGAGAACAACGACGAGCCCTCATTGGGAGAGCACTGATGACGAGTCCAGACTTACTTATTTTAGATGAACCATGCAATGGGTTGGATGTACCGAGCCGAGAGCAATTGCTCCGCCATCTCAATCGACAAGGGGCGCAGGATACTCCTTGCCCGTTCATCTATGTGACGCATCAAATCGAGGAAATCCTTCCCACAGTGACCCATGTGGCACTCTTGAAAGAAGGTAAAATCTTCCAAGCGGGGCCGAAATATGAGGTCATTACCGATGAGATATTATCAGCACTTTATGGACTTTCAGTGAAAGTAACGTGGGTCCAAGATCGACCTTGGTTGCAAGTACTTTCATAAAATGTTTTTATAGAGTGTACAAAGATATTTTTATTTATACTAATTTATCATACTAAGTATGGTAAATCCGTAAGCCAAATGGCTTAAAATCAGTTGAATTTCACTAGAAAATCTAGTAAATTATAAACATTATTATGTATTACAAAGTAGGAGGTTATCACAATGGCAGGTAACATTTTAGGCACACAAGTATTTTATGATGCAGATTGCAATCTACAAGCATTAGTAGGTAAAAAAATTACAGTTCTTGGCTACGGTTCCCAAGGTCATGCGCATGCGTTGAACTTGAAAGAAAGCGGCATGGACGTACAAATCGGTCTTCGTGAAGGTTCTAAATCTTGGAAAGAAGCAGAAGAAGCTGGTTTTGTAGTAAAAGAAACAGGCGAGGCTGTAAAAGGTGCAGACGTTGTGATGATCTTGATTCCAGATGAATTACAAGCAGAGACTTACGAAAAATCCATCGCTCCTAACCTTAAAAAAGGTGCGTACTTGGCATTTGCTCATGGTTTCAACATTCATTTCGGTAAAATTAAACCATCTGCTGACGTAAACGTATTCATGGTTGCTCCTAAAGGTCCTGGTCACTTAGTGCGTCGTACATTCCAAGAAGGTTCTGGCGTTCCTTGCTTGTACGCTGTATACGCAGATCCAAGCGGAGACACTAAAGAAGTAGCATTGGCATGGGCATCTGGTGTAGGCGGTGGCCGTTCCGGTATTTTGGAAACTGATTTCCGTCAAGAAACTGAAACTGACCTATTCGGTGAACAAGCAGTACTTTGCGGCGGCGTATGTGCGTTGATGCAAACTGGTTTCGAAGTATTGGTAGAAGCTGGTTACAACCCAGTTAATGCATACTTTGAATGTGTTCACGAAATGAAATTAATCATCGACTTGATCTACGAAGGTGGTTTCGAAACAATGCGTAAATCCATCTCCAATACAGCTGAATTCGGTGACTATATTACAGGACCAAAAGTAATCCCCGCAGCAGCGAAAGAAGCTATGCGCGGAGTATTGAAAGATATCCAAGACGGCAAATTTGCTGATCAATTCCTTGGTGACTATGCAGCAGGTTACCCATACCTTAACGAACAACGTAAACAATCTGCAGCACATCAAGTAGAAGAAGTGGGCGGCGAATTACGTAAATTGATGCCTTGGATTAAAAAGTAAGTCGTCACTTGTGATGATATGTAGCCTTGTGGCGTTCGTATAGCTTACTTGTGCAAAGGAAAGAGCACGGCATACCCCTCACAAACGGTATTTCATAATGTTTGTTCGGGGCACACCGTGCTCTTCTTGCATTTGTGTGAGTTAGGTAGTAAGGAACGCCACAAAGGCTACTACTCGTAACGGCGTTCCTCAGGATAGTATTCGTAATGTTGTTATTTCACATATTATATATTTTGATATATAATGATTGTAAGAGAGTCACTAACGTGAGTTAGGCTCGTCTCTTCCTAATATGGGAGGAGGTGGTTGCTATGACTAAGTATGAAAAAATCTCTTTGATGATTTCTATTGCTAGTTTAGCAATTCAGCTCATTGATCTACTTAAGTAGACAATGAAAAAGCCTAACGTATAAGGTCTAGCACACCTTAACACGTCAGGCAAATTTCACTTTTAGAATTTCTGAGATGAGCCTAACGCTAACCGCACGTTAATGGCTCTCTTTTTGATATCTCAAGTATAGCATAGTTTGCTATCAAATACAATCGTTACTTGGTTCGCTATGTAGCCTTGAGGCGTTCGTATAGCTAACTTGTGCATAGGGAAGAGCACGGTATACCCCTCGCAAACGGTATTTCATAATGTTTTGTGAGGGGCACACCGTGCTCTTCTTGTGTTTGTGTGAGTTAGGTAGAAAGGAACGCCACAAAGGCTACTACTCGTAACGGCGTTCCTCAGGGGATAGATATAGATTTTATGATTGACTTTATCTTTTTCAATGCGTATACTGTTATTAGAGATACTAGTATCTTTAATATTTGTTGTTACTTAATAAGCAACTAAAATAAGATTAAGTTCAAATGGTTGTCGCTACTCGATATGCGACTCAATAAGTGTTCGAGCTCAAATATTTAGACTCCATTCAAAAGAATGGGGTCTATTTTTTAGGGAGGAGTTTATGAATACAGGTCACTTTTATTATATAAAAGATCAATACTTTATAGATTTTCCAGATCCACACTTAATGAAAAATAAAGAAACTATAGATGGTCAGCCACATGATAGACCATGCTTTTATGCTTTTTTAGATACAGCAACTAAGTTATATTGGATGATACCTTTTTCATCGCAAGTAGATAAATTTCAGAAAATATATAATACGAAGATTGATAAATATGGGAAATGTGACACTATTTTATTTGGTGAAGTTCTTGGTTATGAGAAGGCTTTTCTCATTCAGAATATGTGTCCAGTTAGTATCTTATATATTAAAAATGAATATGTAGATGGAATTTATAAGAAACCTGTCAGAGTTGACGGTCGATTTGAAAGAGAATTACAAAAGAAGGCTCGTAAAGTTTTAGCGTTACAAAGAAAAGGGATACGATTAATTTTCCCGAATATATTGGAAATTGAACGGCTTTTGTTATTAAATGAGTAACTTATAGCATAGGTTATAGATGTAATACAATCGTCACTTGTGACGCTATGTAGCCTTGTGGCGTTCGTATAGCTAACTTGTGCAAAAGGAAGAGCACGGCATACCCCTCACAAACGGTATTTCATAATGTTTGTTCGGGGCACACCGTGCTCTTCTTGCATTTGTGTGATTTAGGTAGTAAAGGAGTGCCACAAAGGCTACTACTCGTAACGGCGTTCCTCAGGGGATAGTGTCATTTGCAAACTTGCGCTTTGCTTAGTATTTTAATAGCTAGGGTAATAAGTTTATATAAACAGTACGAATAGATTGTGCTATAAAAAAATGTAAGAGCCATTGACGTGTTGTTAGGCTCATCTCTTCCTAATATGGGAGGAGGTGATTTCTATGAAAAATTTTAGAAAGTTATCTTTATTGATAAAGTTTTTGAAGTTGATTATAGACATTTATCGTTTCTTTCAATAGAAATGAAAAAGCCTAACGTAACAATAAGTATTCGCAGTACTTATACACGTTAGGCCATTTCTTATTTGCAATTTCTAGAGATGAGCCTAACGCCAGCTACACGTCGATGGCTCTTCTTTTGTTGACTTAATTATAGCACAAGTTGTAGGTGTAATACAATCGTCACTTGTGACGATATGTAGTCTTGTGGCGTTCGTGACTACATAGGGCAAAGGGAAGAGTACGACATATTCCTACGCAAACTGATACAGTGGTTAGGTTTGCTCCGGAACATGTCGTGCTCTTCTGCGTTTGTAGATTTAGGTAGTAAGGGAACGCCACAAAGGCCACTACTCGTAACGGCGTTCCTCAGGGAAAGGAAAGACCGCAACATAATTCTTTTTAAACTAACCCTATAGTAAGTTTGTTTAAGGGTGTGTTACGGTCTTCTTGGGTTTAAGTAATTTAGATAGTTAGTATAAAAAATAGGGTTAAATATCGTAATATTATAGTATATTATTGTGTGTCAAAAATAAACGTTTTGATTAAAAATGGGGGGGTAGAAGAGTGTAAATCTGATATAGATAATCACATCTAAAAATATAGGAGAATAAAAATTCATAAACTACTCTTAAAATTCTATATAGTGAATAAAAATTATAAAATAGTGAATTTATAATTAATAATGAAAAGAAAATGAAGCAAAAATAGCGTACAAAAATATATCAACAAGTATTATGAAGTCAATACATATGAAGACTTTTTCTAAACTTTACTTGCTATTGCATAGAAATTCATAAATAATGATATCGAAATAAGTTGAACTTGGTTGATGCAATATATTTTGTAATACAGATTATCTACGAATTGTGTAACAAGTAATAGTTCACGAATAGAATATTTTTCATTTTAAAACCTTGGGGGAACCGAAGGTTTATTTGTAGTTCTATTACAGTATGCTACATCATAATGTAGGTGAACCTAATGCAAATAGTATCTTATATGGGAGTGTTGTAGAGTTTAAAAGTTGTATGGCTAGTACAGAAAGAGGAAGAAACTATGGGATTGAATCGCATATATAAAGTAATTTGGAGTAAGACGAAAGGCTGCTATGTAGTCGTGTCAGAGATGGCAAAACGTGTAGGACGCAACAAGGCAAAAGCGATTGTTATGTCTACGGCGGCTATGGCTATGGCTGTGACACCGGCGCTAATGAATATAGATCAAGTAGAGGCAGAGGTGTTGATTGGTAGGGCTGATGGTACTACTATATCAGCACAAGGGTCAATTTCAGCGCCATGGGCGATTACTATTGGTGGTGGTATTACTAAGATTGGTGAAAACAGTGTACATGTGGGTGATGTCACTGGTAGTGTGGGTACTAGAAATGTAGTTATCGGTACATATGCTACAGCAGGTTACGATGAAAAGAATCCTGCTGATAATCCAGCGAAAGATGGTAGCTTTAATCAATCCGTAGCTATTGGGGCAGGGGGTTCGGCTGGTAATGGCGCTCGTGCGTATGGAGATCAATCCATCGCCATTGGTTCAAACACGATTGCAAGAGGTAACTCTTCTATTGCTATCGGTAATGATGATGTGGATAAAACAGACACAATCAGAACTACATACACAGACTTGGAAGGAAAGACGAGTACGGACACGATTGGTAATGCATATAAAAAATTGACAGGTCAAACTTTGGGAGCAGGATCATATCAAGATACTACGTCAAAGGAAGCTGCAGTAGCAATCGGTGTAAAAGCTGTGGCGGGCGATATTTCATTAGCGTTGGGTACGGGAGCTAGTGCTGATCATGTCAATGCTGTAGCTATCGGTTCAGGCGCCATAGCAACTCGAGATAATGCCGTAGCTATTGGTGGTGGTGCTACTACGGAAAAAGAAGGTACAAAAGAAATAAATGCAACAATCAATGATCTTAAGTTTACCTGGAAAGGTGGGGAAAATACCCTTGCTGGTGACGTGGTGTCCTTCGGTAAGGAAGGCTATGAACGTCAATTGAAACACGTGGCAGCAGGCCGTGTTTCGGCAGACTCTACAGATGCCATTAATGGTTCCCAGTTCTTTGGTATATTGAAACATTTGACAGCCGATCCTGTGTATTTTTACGGAGCTGATGATTCTACAGAGGGTAAAATTGTAGGGGTAGAAGCAGCGGAAAAGAGTGCGGATGCCCTTGCTAAAAAGGTAGTTGCTAGAAGTATGTCAGATAGCCGCTTAAATCTTAAGGGTGGCGCTACCGGAGAGTTAACAGATAATAATATTGGCGTTGTTTATGGCGATGAAAAAACGATTAAATTCAAATTAGCAAAAGAGCTTTCAGGATTAACAAGCGCTGAATTCAAGGACGCTAACAATAATGTGGTAAATATTACACCAACAGGAGTTTCCGTTAAAAATCCTAATGCTACGGATGCAAACACTGTTACATTAAGTCAAAATGGCTTGAATAATGGCGGCAATGCGATTACAAATGTAGCGGGTAACTTAGAAGGTGCTAAACTAAACAGTACAGCACCAACGACTAGCGCAACAGCACCAACGTTGGGAACAGGAACTAACGAAGTCAACAAAAACAATGTAGCCACAGTTGGTGACGTATTAGAAGCTGGCTGGAACTTACAAAATAACAGTACAGAAAAAGATTTCGTAAAACCATATGATACTGTGAACTTTGCGGATGGTAATGGCACAACAGCTGTGGTAGACACTATAGAGAATAAAACATCTACTGTGAAATATAACGTTAACGTAGGTAATGGATTAGAGAAAAATAGTGCTAACCAAATTACCATAAAACCAGCAGACAAATCTTTAGAAGTAAACAAAGATGGTGTAAAAGTTAAAACAGATGGTACTACGATTACAACTGACCCTACTAATGGATTAAAAGTTGTCACTGGTGGTATTGAAGATGGTACTACCCCTGGCACTGTGAAAGTAACAGATGGAGACAATAACAAAATTGCTACTGTAGATTCTGTAGTAGATGCTGTAAATAATGCTGCTTTCACATTGAAAGCAAGTGCTACTGCAGATGGTATAAGAAATACGGATAGTGCTGTAAGTACAAAGGGTGAATCCATTAAAGCCGGCAATACTATAGAAATGATTGCTGGTAAAAACCTAGAGGTAACACATAATAAAAACGGTAAAATCATATTTGCTACGGTAGACAACCCTTCTTTCAACACTGTGCAAGTGGGTGACAGTGATGGTCCAAAATTCTCTGCCACCGCTGATGGAAATATTAAGGTATCCGATAAAGATGATGCAAACCCGGTAAAAATTACAAATGTAAAAGACGGTGAGATCTCCAAAACATCCAAAGATGCTATTAATGGTAGTCAATTCCATAAACTAGCGAATAATACAATTAAATTAGCTGGTCAAAATGGAGAGGAAGAAGCTACTGAAACAGATCCACAAAATTTAAATCAAAAAGATGGTATCAAGTTTACTGTTAAATCTAGTGATGGAACCTTGTTAGATGTAACGGCAGCAAATGATACAATTACATTAGCTCCAAAAACTGGTACCATTACAACAACAGATGGTGTACCAACTGCAGTTACGAAAAATGGTAAATTAGTGACTGTTGATGAAGTAGTAAAGGCTTTAAAAGACCTGGGCTGGAAAGCGACAGCAGGCACAGATGGCACGGGTACTATGATTGGTGATGGCGCTACTGAAGAGTTAATCAAAGCTGGCAATACAGTAACTTTCAAAGCGGGTAATAATTTATCAATTAAACAGGATGGTAAAAACTTTATCTATTCCTTAAATCCAGCATTAACTGGTTTAACAAGTGCTGAATTCAAAGATGGAGATAATAAAGTAAAAATTACTCCAACTGGTATTACCATTACAAAACCAGCAGGCACAACTGAAAACACAGTGACATTAAACCAAAATGGTTTAAATAACGGTGGTAACCCGATTACGAATGTAGCAGGCAACTTACAAGGGGCTAAACCGAACAGTACAGAACCAACGACTAGCGCAACAGCACCAACATTGGGAACAGGGGTTGACGAAGTAAACAAAAATAATGCAGCCACTGTAGGCGATGTATTGAACGCTGGTTGGAACTTACAAGAAAAAGGTGTAGCGAAAGACTTCGTGAAACCATATGACACTGTGAATTTCATCGATGGTGATGGAACTTCAGTGGCTGTAGCAACTGGAAATGATGGTACAACATCTACTGTAAAATATAGTGTAAATCTTGGTAATGGTTTAGAAAAAACTACAGATAACAAAATTACTGTAAAACCAGCAGATAAATCTTTAGAAGTAACAACGGCTGGTTTAAAGGCAAAAACTGATAATACAACGATTACTACAGGAGATAGTGGATTAAAAGTTGTCACTGGCGGCATTAAAGAAGATGGTACTAACCCTGGTACTGTGAAAGTAACAGAGGGAGATACTGGCAAAATTGCTACCGTAGATTCTGTAGTAGATGCTGTGAATAGTGCGGCTTTCACATTGAAAGCAAGTGCTATTGAAGGGGGTACACGAAATACAAATAGTACTGTCGCTGAAACGGGTGAATCCATTAAAGCAGGCAATACTATAGAAATGATTGCTGGTAAAAATCTAAATGTAACACATAACACAAATGGTAAAATTACATTTGCTACGGTTGAGAATCCTTCTTTCAACACTGTGCAAATAGGTAATAGTGAAGGTCCAAAATTCTCTGCAACAGCTGATGGAAATATTAAGGTATCCGATAAAGATGATACAAAACCGGTGAAAATTACAAATGTAGCAGATGGAACTATCTCCGACAGCTCTAAAGATGCCATCAACGGTAGCCAAATCCATAAACTAGTGAATAAAGCAATTAAATTAGCTGGTCAAAATGGAGACGATGCATCTGGCGAAACAGAGCCACAAAATCTAACTCAACAAGATCCTATCAAGTTTACTGTTAAATCTAGCGATGGTAAATTGTTAGAGGTAACAGCAGGTGGCGATACCATTACATTAACTCCAAAAACTGGTACAATTACAACAACAGATGGTGTACCAACTGCAACTACGACAAATGGTAAATTAGTAACTGCTGATGAAGTAGTAAAGGCTTTAAAAGAACTGGGCTGGAAAGCCACAGCAGGTACAGAGGGCACTGGTACTATGATTGGTGCTGCTGCTACTGAAGAGTTAATCAAAGCTGGTAATACCGTAACTTTCAAAGCTGGCGATAATTTATCAATTAAACAGGATGGTAAAAACTTTATTTATTCCTTGAAAACAGACTTAAAAGACTTAACAAGTGCTGAATTCAAAGATGCTAATAATAATACGGTGAAGATTACACCAAATGGAGTTTCCTTTAAAAAGCCTAATGCTACTGATGCAGACACTGTTACATTAAATCAAAATGGTTTAAACAATGGTGGTAATCCAATTACAAATGTAGCAGGGAATTTACAAGGTGCTAAAGCAGGTACAGACGCACCAACAACTAGTGCAACAGCACCATCATTGGGAACAGGAACTGACCAAGTAAACAAAAACAATGCAGCTACTGTAGGTGATGTATTGAACGCTGGTTGGAACTTACAAAATAATGATGCAGCGAAAGATTTTGTGAAACCATATGATACTGTGAACTTTGTTAATGGTGAGGGTACAACAGCTGTCGTAGAAACAACAGATCAGACAACCTCTAAAATAAAATACAATGTAAACACTGGTAAGGGTTTAGAAAAAACTACAGATAACAAAATTACTGTAAAACCAGGAGATAAGTCTTTAGAAGTAACTGATGATGGCTTAAAAGTAAAAACTGACAATACTACGATTAAGACAGGGGATACTGGCTTAACAGTTAACACTGGTACGATCAAT
>UQVF01000025.1 GCA_900544365.1 uncultured Veillonella sp.
AAAAACCCTATCTATGTCAAGGGAATGTTAACTCTTATCCCACGTTTCTTTTGCTGTTTCAAGCAAATCTTTAAGACGTGCTAACCCTTTTCTGCGCAATCGATGGATATAACTATGACTACATTCCATCATATCTGCAATAGAAGCTACACTATGGTCCTTGTAATAGACTTCTTCCACTACATGCTGCTCTGCCAAGGGCAACTGTTTCATAGCGGATGTCACAATATCACCATACATGCGTTCTTCACAAACGATTTCTGTAGAAGGACCCTCAGCAGGTAATTGTTCCCACCAAGTTTCACCGTCTTCTGTTTCCGATTGTAATACAATCCCTTCTTTACCTTCCTTACGAAGATAATCCAAGATACGCCCACGAATACGATGCACTGCATAGAGGGAAAAGGCTACCCCTTTGTTAGAGTCATAGCGCTCTACCGCTTCAATAAGCCCAATCGTTCCCTCTTGAATGCAATCCATCCTATCTACCTTAGAAGATTGATATATATTGGCTTCTTTCAACACTAAAGGTTGGTAATGCTCAATGATCGTCATGCGTGCTTCCAAGTCTCCTTCTTCTTCATAAGCCTTCCAAAGCTTCTGTTCTTCTTCCCTGGTCAATAATTCAATTGTATCCACGCTGGCGATATAATCATTGAGCATACTTTCACCTCCTTTAGAATCGATAGCGCCATTGCGCCCCTAAGTAGCGTTTGTTTTCATTATTAATCCATCCAGTAGCACTAACACTACGATTGATATCATATTGAAAACCATAGGACACATGATCGTTTTTTAGTCCTCTTGTTAAAGTAACCATCAAATCCGGTACCACATATTTACCGATAGTTACATTAAAGTTATTTTTTTCTTGCAAATCACGAGAGTCTTTTCCATCTAAGGAACCTGTGGTAATATTCACCAAATCTAATCCCAGTGTATCTTGCAACACATCTTCGATATAACCAAACGCCAAGGATTGTAAACTGGATGTCAGTAAAGCATTGGCATCTTCCGATGTAACTCCACTGGCATTGCCTACATTTCGACCAAATGTCAAAAGCGAAATAATTTGACGTTCCGACAAATTAGGTTCAGACGTTAATTTTAACTTCATCTGCGTAGCTGGTCCTTCCGCTTGTAGAGATATGCGATAGTTTTTCACATTTGCCATACTTCGTACATTCAGTTCAGGAATAACACTACCCGTAACAAACTTCGCCTGACCTTCAGTAATTCTAAAACGATTCTTCAAATATTTCAAATATCCTTTATTGACAGAAAGCTTACCACTTGCCTTTGGTTCTCCTAATGTACCTTCAAATTTCACCTTACCCTCTAAAAACATATCATAAAGTAACGGATTATAGAGACGTACATTTTCTTTGGCATCGATAGTCAAATCTAATCCCAATGGAATAGATGTATCGGAACTATCAAAGCTTAAAGGTATAGAGCCAACTACGTCATGAAGCGTAATAGCTCCAACCAATGTAGGCATATCCTGTTTATCCACTATATACAACTCACCATCTAATGGTCCTGTATAAAATTCATGACCAATTTCTATACCTTTCATCTGCAAAGCTCCGTAATATGATGTGATACTTGGTCCCATCCATCCTATATTACCGGATAGACCTGCATTACCTTTGCCCATCATCGTGCTACCCGTAATATCTACATGATTCCCTCTAAATGCAAGTTGCCCTTTAAGTTGTGTAACCGGCTTTTTCAAAGATTTCAGTTGCATTGTCCCATTAGCTAATTCTATCGTACCATTAGCCAATATATTGGCAGAGTTCCCTGTAACATGAACAACACCACGAATAGCGCCATCAGCCGACTGTACTTCTTTAAACATCAACGGCAGAACGGACAAGTTTGCCTCATTCATATCCACATACACATCAAACTGTTTAGTCATATCATCCATCACGTATTCATTGGTCACAAATGCCCCCAACGGCAACTTACCACGCACTTTAATAGAAGAATCCGATTTTTTAACCATCCCCTGTTGGATGGACACTACTTGGTCTTCCATAGACCCCAAAATACTCAACTGATCTAGAGTAATACCATTGATAACCGCTTGTTCCACTTCACTGGAAAATTCTACCTTTGGCGATTTTGTAAGTCCATGTACATTGATGATAAAATTCCAATTACCCTGTGCATTTACATCTTGTATGACTAGCGGTAGCACTGTTTGTACTGGCACTTTCGATGCCACTAATTGAATATCCGTAGAACCATCCAAATCAGCTTTACCTTTGCCTACAACGAGGCCTTCTTTTATAGGTAATTTGAAGGTACGAATATCAACCGTTCGTCCACCATAGCCTATATTCACCGTAGCTGTTCCTACCACTTCATCTCGAATCGTAGTATTTTCCAGTGAACCTTTTATATCTAACCGTGGACTGTCACTACTACCACCTAGCTCAATGGTAGCCTGCAACTTTCCATTTACATCTGGTACTTGGGCATTGGTTAATGCTAATAATTGATGCAAATCTCCATCTCGGACATGTACATACCCAAATAAGCGTTTTGGACTATCTAATTGAACTCCACCTTTTACTTCGTATCGACTAGTACCACTACCTGTGAAAGTCAATCCTTGTAGATGTACTACCTGTGGTGTAATATACACAGATCCTGCTATATCATGCAGAGTAGTATCTTGCACCTGCATCG
Organism: uncultured Veillonella sp.; assembly: GCA_900544365.1. GTDB lineage: Bacteria > Bacillota > Negativicutes > Veillonellales > Veillonellaceae > F0422. The sequence goes on from UQVF01000025.1 coordinate 2,704, forward strand.
AATCCGACTGCACCATGCCTTCAAAAATAGGTGCGTCCACAGTGCCACCGAGATGACCTTCTGCCCCGACATAGCCCACCATGTTGAGCCCTGCATCACGAACGAATGGTTCAATTGGCACCGCATCCCCTACAAAATTAATATCTAACTGCTTATCTTGTATATCTCCATCTGCAATAATAGAGGAACCATAGGTACTGATATCTAATCTTGGCATATGGAGATGACCATCATGATATGTATAGGCCCCTTCAATCGATGTTAATAGTTTTCCATATATAGAACCATCCCAAGCTTTTAGATGACCTTCTATTTGCGGTTGTTGTAACGTTCCTTGTACATGAATATCCGTATTAAGCCATCCCGTCATAGGAATGTCTGTGAATGTTGGCAACACATCTTCGATACGCACATCCTTCGCAGAGCCTCTAATATCCATATTTTGTTCACCATCTAAGCGGATATATCCTCCTAGGCTATAGGTACTTTTTTTATAGTCCAAATTTCCTTCAAGAATATGGAAAGTATTATCCTCTAACTTTGTTTTAATATTTGCACGATCAAATTTGGTTGTTCCGTAGGAAAGCTTTTCACCAGCAAGAGTGATATTTCCTGTTGGATTTTCTAGGGGCCCTTGTAAATTAGCCTCCACAGAAACAGTACCGCCTAACGGTTTAGGGCTCCACTCATTGAATTGTTCTAATCCAATGTTAGTGCCATGCAAATTAATACCAAATGTATCATTGCCTAATCGACCACTACCCGTGAAAGTGCCTCGACCCCAAGTACCATTTAGATACGGCACTACTAGCTGTGTGCCATCCCAAGATACACTAGCATCCAAGGTATCCACTAAGATAGATTGATATCCAATGTGGCGTCCATGTACAGAGCCGTTTATTTTGGAAATCGCTCCTTGTTCCCCTTCAATGGTTACGGACCCACTTACTGTACCCTGTACAGTAGGCAAGCCCTCAAGAGGCAGCCCATATAGGGATACATCTTGTACCTCTACTTGTGCGGAGAAATCTTCTGTATCCATATGATAGGAGCCAGTTCCAGTTACGATTCCACCCTGAGCATTCAGTTCGGCATCTCCCACATGAATTACTTGATCTCCATAGGAAAGATGAGCTTTCCCTCGATTCACTGTGATGCCTTCATAAGCAATATCTCGTACCTCTACATCAGCACTGGCTTTTACATTTGACACAGGTCCTGTTAGGAGTGCATCTGCTGTGACATATCCCGTCATCGGCAGTTGATCAAAGGAGGCTAGGTTCCACTCTTTCAATCCTACGTTGACATGTAATGTAGGATCCTCATCAAAGACATGGTGTACAGTCCCACTCACACGAAGATGCTCGTCATTCACATTGGTTTCAATTCCATCCAAGAACAACACATCTCCATGGATTTGGAGTTTACCCTTTCCCGATGTTAATCGATAACCTTGAAGAGTTGTCCCCACATTTTGGAAGGAAAAGCCGCCTTCACCATACCAGAAACCACCACGTTGTGTTACTGTCAATGCTACATCTGTAAGTTCTCCCGTCATAGGGCTTACTGCACTTGGCAAGGAGATTCGACTCACAATAGGAGCCATATCTAAATGCGGAGTTTCCACATAGAATGATCGATTACCGCTGTCATCCAACGCCCATCGTATATTGGAATGAATTTGATCATTACCTACTTGGGCATCAACAACTCCATCTAGCATATGTCCACCATCTCCTAGGACGGTCACATTCACATCCGATAAGAGCAATGGTTCTGCGTGCGGTAGGTAAAGAGATACGCTTCCTTTTTCTAATCGTAGTAATCCACTGAATTGGCTAGGACTATCCGACTCTCGTTCCTTCACTAACTGTAGTACATTCCATTGTCCCTGTTCATCTTGCACCACATTGATATGCGGTGAACTGACAGTAATCGTACCAATTAAGGCATCTGGCGATACCTGTCCAAAAGGATATTGCAATACCTTAAGCCATTGAATGGATACCGTCAACGCATCTGCGGTAAGCACACGTTGCCCTTTCGCATCGTCTACGATAAGGTCTTGCATGTGAACGGAACCATCCCAGCCAATGTGAAATGTTGAATAGGAAACAGTTCCATTCAGTGCTGTATGTAATTGTTCTTGCACATAGGGTCCTACATATGTTTCGCTCAGTGGTTGTAAGCCGAATCCAACGCCTGCTACACATCCACTGAGTACAATACCTAGTATCCAGTGTTTCCTCTTCATGATTCACCTCATATCGGTATGATCACTATCCTTGATTAACAAATTTTACACCACTACCCACTGCGGCTTCTACAGGAATACCCATAGCTTTTTCCAAGGTAGCCATACTTAAGTTATAGTTATATAGAGCATCTACATAATTATTACGAGCTGTCGCTAACGCTGTTTCCGCATCAAGCACATCCACATTAGTACCTACTCCTGAACGATAACGCAATGTTTTAATGCGGAAGTCCTCTTGTCCTGCTTCCACTGCAGCATGAGTGCTTTGAATTTTTTGTTCTGATGCTTTTAAATTTAAGTACGCCTCTTGCACTTGTAACTCCACTGTATCAATCGTTTGTACGTAGGCTTCTTTCGCTTTTTCTAAGTTTGCTTTGGCAGCACTTACGTTAGCTTTCGATTGGCCCCCATCCCACAAATTCCAAGATAAGGTAGCACCTACAGACCAATTTTTGTTATCGTTACCAGCCCAGTGTGTACCATTCATACCTCGGCTAGCATTGGCTTTCACCACTGGAATATCTGAAGCATCTGCACGACTCACATTTTCTTCCGCTGATTTCACTGACATAGCTGCTTGTACGATACTACCACGATGCGCTACTCCATAGGATTTTGCGGATTCTAAGGAAATACCATATGGCGCATAAGTTAATTCTTTATCTGCTGTTACAATTGGTGTAGATACAGGCAGTCCCACATGATTGTTAAACTTTGCCTCTGCCAAACTAGCTGCATTTTTTGCTTCTACTAAAGTAGTTTTTGCATTGGCTAATCTTGTATTCGTTGCTAATACATCAGATTTAGAAACAATACCTACTTCATATTGTAAATTCGCGTTTTTTAAATGCTCTTCATAATCACGAACGGTTTGTTCTGCTACGCTCACCTTATTACGGGACATAATTAAGGACAAATAATTCGTTGTAGCTGTTAGTTTGGCAGTTTGTGCCGCTTCTGTTAACGCGGCACCACTGCTATCACGGTTATATTTAGCTACTTCAATTTGTGCATCCAAAGCACGATTAAATAGGGATACACCTAGCCCTAATTGATGCGAGAAGGCATTGCTAGTTTGGCTAATACCATTCACTTCACTCCCTTTATGACTAGCATCATAACTATAGGTCACTAATGGATTTCTACCACTGTTAGCAACACCTACTTGTGCTACTGCCGATTCATAATCCCATTGGGATTGATGTAAGATTCTATTATTTTGCAATGCTAATGCAATGGATTGTGGCAATGTGACCGACACAGATTGACTGTTTGCCTGTACTTGGTTTTTATAATCCTTCGTCATCATTGCCGCTTGCGCAGTTGCTTTTTGTTGAAAGTGTACTAATTTTACTGTATCTGTTTGCGGTACTGCTGCTCCTACTGTACATGCATAAGCTGCTAACATCGCTGCTACTGTCATTATTTTTATATTCATTGGGTCCTCCTAAAATGTCTTTCTTAGCCCAAAATAATTCACACGGTTATGGTCATGTCCATACCAAGTCCATTGACCTACCGCATAGGTATCTTTCCATAATTGAAAATCTGAACGAATCCGATAGGAACCATGGCGGATATCGAATAGAGCTCCAGATAGTGAAAGTGGTTTTCCAAATCCCACATCGGCTCCTATCCCTAATTTTCCATCAAATAAACCGCCTCGTAGGTATACTTGATCTAACACGCGTTTCCCATAGGTGAGATCCACATTAGAACCATTTCCTATATTGGAAATCCCTAAGGTATAGATAGAATCTTTCGTCATAAGGCGCACATCTGCATCGGTACGAACTTTTTTATCCTCTGGATTATATAATACCTCTGCTCCTATTTGCGTCTTAAGATCCGACTTTTTTCCATCCGAACCTGCTTTCACGTCCCCTCCGGTAAGACGATTTAGCTTAGTTGTCAATTGTGCTGTATTGTGCAAAGTTTCCTTAATATCCGCAGCGCTCTTAGGGTCCGTTACTACCCCTTCCATAGCGCCTGCCATTTTTGAAATACTATCTGTAGTAGTTTTCAAATTATTCACAATTTGACGCATTTCTGTTCCTGCTTGACCATCTGCATTAAATTGTTTCATATTCGTATCCATTTGATTTGTCAAGGATTCCATATTTTGCGTAATGCCCACCATATTCGCTGTTAAAGCTGATATATTGTCACTATTGTTCGCTAACATAGCATTCATTTGAGCCGTCAAATTTGCTGTATTTTGAGCAATTAACTCTGTCGATTGTAAGGCATTGCGCAAGGCGTTTTGTGTTTTTTCATCGCCAATGATACCATTCATAGATTGCAAGGTAGTGGTGGCCGCTTCCATCAATTTCGTAGCTTGCGCCATGGTTTTATCGATTTCACTTTTTCCATCCCCTGTGATAAAAGCACCATCATCTAAATACAGAGTACTACGACCTGGCGTAATTTGTATAAATTTATCTCCTAAAATACCATCACTTTCCATGGTAAATGCAGAGTCTGTCGGAATTTTTACATCTTTGTCGATGTCCATAGATACCGTAATCCCTTTGTCGGTGACTTGCATAGACTTTACTTTTCCTACTTTCACCCCCGAAAAGCGCACTGTATTGCCTTCTTTCAACCCCGTTACAGATTGAAAATTCCCAGCAATATGCATAGTAGGAGCTGCAAATATGTCAAATCGTCCTAAAAACACAATGCACACAGCAAATAGGACTACCCCCACTACGGTAAATAGACCTACCTTCGCTTCTGTTGTCCACTTCATGGCATATCTCCTTCTTCTTGTATCTCTGTTTTTACAGATTTACGACCCTCTATAAATTGTTGCACCTTCGGATTCTTAGAATGTCTAAATTCTTCCGTTGGTGATACTTCAATAAACTTTCCTTTATCTAATAAAGCAATACGATCTGCCACAAAAAAGGCTGAGTTCATATCGTGAGTAACCACGATGGAACTACATTGCAAATGAGATTGCATACTCCGTATTAAACGACTAATGGTTCCTGAGGTAATCGGGTCCAATCCTGATGTCGGTTCATCATAGAGAATGATATTAGGATCTAAAGCAATGGCACGAGCCAAACTAATCCGTTTTTTCATCCCCCCTGATAATTCACTAGGCATATAATGCTCCGTCTTTGGTAATCCTACCATACGTAGCTTTTTAGCAACGGTACGTTGAATTTCATCTTCACTCATCGTCGTATGTTGACGTAACCCAAAGGCTACATTTTCACCTACACTCATGGAATCAAATAAGGCAGAATATTGAAAAACCATTCCCATAGTTTGTCGCAATTTGTCGAACTCATTCTCATCGATTTGCGTAATATCTACACCATCTACTAAAATCGTACCACTGGTAGGTCGTAACAAACCGATAATCAATTTAAGCAAAGTACTTTTACCCGCTCCAGAGCCCCCTAAAATAGCGAGAGTTTCTCCATCATGGATGGTTAAATCTACATGGTCTAAAATAATTCTATTCTCGTAGGCTAGGACCACATTTTGTAATTCAATCATAGGTCCTCCTAGAATAATAAGACTGATAAAAAGTAATTTAATATAAAGACTAAAATGATACTGGTTACTACAGAGCTAGTAGTAGCATAGCCAACTGCGGTAGCCCCCATATCTGTGTACATTCCTTTATAGGATCCCACTAGAGCAATCACCGCTCCGAACACGCAAGATTTTATTAATCCATACGTCAAATCAGATAGGATCGCAAAAATTTGAATGGAATCTAAATAGGTAGAACCGGCTAGACCTTTCACCATGGTAGCCACTAAGTACCCACCACCTGTACCGATAAGAACACCATAAAATGTCAAGATGGGTACCATAATCATGCATGCCACCACACGAGGTACTACGAGATACCCGATAGGGTTCACCGCCATCACCTTGAGCGCATCAATCTGTTCTGTTACTTTCATAGTGCCTAGCTCTGCCGTTATCGCTGCACCTACGCGACCTGCTAATACAACGCCCACTAAGACTGGGCCTAATTCTCGTCCCATGGCAATGGCCATAATGCCGCCTACGGTTCCTTGTGCTCCGTAACGAATCAATACATCGGCTACTTGCAATGTCATCACAGCGCCTGCAAAAAACATTGTTAATGATAAAATCGGCAAGGAATATACACCTAAGTGTGCCATTTGTTCGATTGTGAGTTTCCAATTTATTTTTGGTAATTGTCCTATGGTCCTCCATAGTAACAACATGGCCTCACCTATCTGGGATAGGAAAAAGATCATTTGCTTACCAATCCATGTTAACCAAATCATAGTCCCTCCTGAGTATTTATATCAATCCTCAGTATATCACAAAACTCTTTGAATGTGCAGTAGTACCATAGGAGTTTTCAAAAATAAAAGCAGGAAATGATAGGGTATCAGTTCCTGCTCTCTTAAGATGAAGCTATTTATTTTTCTTTTGGTCTGCCTCTTCTGCTTTTGCTTTCTCTGTTAATTTTGAAAGTTTTTCTTTGATCCGTTGTTTACGCAAATGGTCTCGATCTTTTTTGTCCACCACTTGTACCTTAAACTGTCCATCACCTAAGACAACATAATCAACGACAACTCGTGTAGCCTCGTTATTTTCTTTTTCATCATCATCAGAGGCTTTCAAACCTTTTTTATGTTTGCCTCCATTTGGCAATTCATCATCATCCACATCATCATCGTCCGATTCAAGTCGCTGCTTTTTCACCTTATCTCCAGACTCTTCCACCATACTGATATCATCGGCTAAAAACTCTGCCACAATTTGGTTATTCTGATCATCTTCACTGAGATCTTTGAAATATTCATCAAAGTTTTTATGCACTTTCAATCGCTCTACAATTTCATCTGTCAAATTATATTTTTGTTTTTCAAACAAATATGGCAACGGAATCACGCCACCTCCACGCACTTCAAGCGTATAGGTTCCTAGCTTTTGATCTTCTGGCACTTTAAAGATAATTTCTCGTTGAATCTTTCCTTCACGGTAAGCTTGTAAATTGGCGGTAATTACAATATTATCTCCAGGAGATACAATAACTTGGTCTGCACTAGCATCGATGATCGTAGCTGTACGTTTTGCTTCTTCCACTTGTACATCTACTTGAATATCACGAATTTCATAATCTTTAAAAGCATTATTCATTAAACTTTCCACAATATCAAATAATTCATCGATAGATTTTTCAGATACTGAGCTACTAGAGTACACCATATTACGACGCTCCAAGGTAGGTAGCTTAGAATCTACTGGTGTAATCTTAATATTGATTTTAGCTGTACCGCCACCTACACGGTCTAATGTTTTATTCAGCAAACTATACACAGAGGTAGCCACTAGAGTTGGTGTCAGTTTAGAAGATTCCACGACAGTCACAGCTGCATTACGCTCTACTCCACGGTCTAAATCACGAAGTTGCATACGTACAGGAACACCCTTTCCAAATACACCAACGGTACCGGCAATACCTGCACCACGATCTTCTGTGATAACACCCACTTCTCGCCCTAAGGACCCCAATTTAAAACCAGAGTCTATACTTTTTACTACTGTAAAGATACTAGAGTTATTCATGAAATAACCGGTAGAGCCACGTTTGTCAAATGGATGTCCAAAAGCAACCACTTTATCCTTATCTACATAAGTAACGGTCCCTACGGCACCCATCTTCAAATCACCTTTTACCAACAACGCCGCGATAGAACCACCAGGCACCATTGGTTTCACAATGTCATCCGTACTATCACTAGCCGTAGCATATCCTTTATAACCGAAATCTTTAAATTTTGTTCCCAAATATGCTAAGGATGTTTCATCATAACCATCTGCCATCAATGGTGTGCCCAATGGAATCAATTGTGTATCTTTCCATGGATTCGGTAAATCTTTTTGGTACTTCTCATCCCACAGTTTCACCATTTGATCGATAGGTGTTACCATCCCCAAAGTACCATCTGTAAATCCCCAACCATAGGCAACGGCACCTACTAATTTCCCATCAATATACACAGGACTACCACTCATACCATGAACAATACCCCCAGATGCATCAATGATGGGACCAGATACTTTCACTAGAATCAAATCGCCCGATGGGCCACGTTGTTTCATAACGCCGAGGACTTCCACTTTGAAAGAATCGATTTTGTCCCCTTGTACTACTGTATCAGCATGACCTACCATGCCACGATGTAAGTCTTCTACTTTCATAAATTCTATTGCATGAGCACTTGTAAAAGTAGCTCCACACAATAAGAGCGCCAGCACACTCTTTGTGTACCGACGCCAAAAACGATGTATATCCATCTATATCGCCTCTTCTTATTGATTAATTATTAATTAATTATTGATCACTGTTATAATTTGACCACGCTCAACAGTGGCACCTGGTGCAACCGATACGGTTTGTACCACACCATTTACCGTAGCACGAGCACCCACCATAGGGCCACCTAATGTTTGCACTGTTAGCAATGGATCCCCTTCTTTGACAGAAGTTCCTACACTAACCACAGATACCACTTCACCAGATAACACAGTTTCATGATTTACTGGTGCAGCCTCTGCCGTAGATGTCACTAAGATTGCTGCTAACAACGCCCCTAAACTATATAGAAAAACTTTTTTCATATATATACACCTCCTACATTTTTCTTCCATGTACAGTATATCATATTTTCAAGATTAATTAAAATAAACTCCTGCTAGTATACCTATCCACAATAGGTATCTACCATATATATCATATAGCTTATAGATGAAAGAATCATGAATGTAAGTATGCTTATCGCAATTCTTCTAAGGTATCTCGTAATTGATTCAATTCACTTAATGCTTTGCCTGTACCTAATATAACAGAGTATCTAGGGTGTTCTACCACATAGGCAGGACGACCTGTTTTTTCCGTAATCATTCGATCTAGTCCACGTAGCAAAGAGCCACCACCAGTCAAAATAATGCCATGATCATTAATTTGCGCCAATAATTCTGGTGGTGTTTTTTCTAAAATACCAATAATTCCTTCAATGATATTTTGTACCGGTCTTTCTAGTGCAAACTTCATATCTTTCGAAGTAATTTCCACTGCGCGCGGTAATCCCGTTACACTATGTCTTCCTCTAACGATAGCACGTTCTTCTCCAGACCTTGGATCAACAGTGCCCACTTCAATTTTTAAATCTTCAGCAGTTAGAGGTCCTATAAGAAGTTTTTTCTTACGCTTCATATATTGTAGTAAAGATTCATCAAAAGTATCACTACCGATGCGTAAACTCTCACTAACTACCACACCAGAGTCACAAATCACAGCAATATCTGTGGTTCCACCACCGATATCTACTACCATAGCTCCTACTTGACCTGCCTTATCCAGTCCAGTGCCAATAGCAGCTGCCAAAGGTTCTTCCATAAGCACTATTTTACGGGCCCCAGCTTGCAGCAACACTTCTAAGACAGCCCGTTTTTCCACTGGCGTAATACTAGATGGAACACAAGCAATAATACGGGATCGAATCAATCCTGAAACAGGCACTACACGGCGAATAAAATGACGTAACATATAGGCTGTTGTATCATAGTCCGCAATAACGCCCCCTTTTAAAGGTTGAATCACTTCAATTCCCTCTGGGGTTCTACCTAAAATAGCTCGTGCTTCATGACCTATGGCAATCACTTCTCTTGTCTTTGTATCACAAGCCACAAAACCTGGCTCATCTAGAACAATCCCTCTACCTTTGACATACATCACTACATTGGTAGTCCCCAAATCGATACCAATATCTGTAGTCCATAATAGAGATATTTTTTCAAGTAATGAGACGGGACGGCTTTCTCGTTTAAAGGATGTTTGTTTAGTTGTCGTTCCTATTGGCTTTCTACGTACACGACGTTGCTTCCGTCGCTCCTCTTTTGTTTGAGGTTCTTTTTGCTTACTCGTCCACCCGAACAATGCTAGCACCTATTCCTTTTAATTTTGCCACTAGATTATCATATCCACGATCGATATGTGTTAATTGGCCCACTTTAGTGATTCCAGAAGCCGCTAAACCCGCACAAACTAAGGCTGCACCACAGCGCAAGTCTGTCGCTTCTACTTCAGCGCCTACCAATTGTTCTACACCAGTTACAATAGCTTTTCGATCATCTACTTCAATGGAAGCTCCCATTTTTTTCAATTCAGCTACATGCATGAACCGATTTTCAAAAACCGTTTCCATGACAGTACTTGTACCCTTTGCAATAGTTGTCATCGCCATAAATTGAGCCTGCATATCTGTTGGGAATCCAGGGTATGGCAGTGTTTTGATAGATGTTGCTTTCAATTGTCCATTACTGATGACACGGATGCCGTCAATATCTTCCTCAACGGTAACACCAGCTTCTTTTAATTTAGCTACCACAGGTTTTAAATGCTCAGAAAGTGCATTTTCCACATATACATCACCACCAGCCATAGCTGCTGCAATTAAATAGGTACCAGCTTCAATACGGTCTGGAATGACAGTATGTACAGCACCTTTCAACTCCTTAACCCCTTCAATACGAATCACATCCGTACCGGCACCTCGAATATTAGCACCCATACTATTCAAGAATGTAGCTAAATCAACAATTTCAGGTTCTTCAGCAGCATTTTCAATAATCGTTTTACCTTCTGCAAAAGTTGCTGCCATAATGACATTTTCAGTAGCTCCCACACTAGGGAAGTCTAGATAAATTAAATTGCCTTTTAACCCTTCTGGAGCTTTCGCTTCTACAAATTCTTCTCCCATAGTAATGGTAGCTCCTAGCGCTTCGAAAGCTTTCAAATGCAAATCAATAGGGCGACTACCAATGGCACAACCACCTGGTAAAGCAATTCGAGCTTCCCCTTTTCGAGCCAATAAAGGTCCCATCACCAAAAAGGACGCACGCATACGACGTACTAAATCATAAGGCGCCTCTGTAGCAGAAATTGTAGACGCATCAAAGGTAATATTTTCTCCATCTTTTGTTACTTTCACACCAAGGGATGCAATGACATCACAAATAGTATGAACATCTTCCAAATCTGGAATTTCAAGCAGGGTGCTTGGAGTAGACGCTAATAAAGTCGCCGCAATAATAGGTAGTACTGCATTTTTTGCACTACTTACGCGAATACGACCTTCTAAAGGTGTACCTCCTTGAATAATAAGCTTTTCCAACTGAATTCCTCCTAATCTTATCTATTGTTATCATTCATCGGCCACAACAGACCTAATCATACATATGCTTTAAGTGACAAACATTCATCCTATAGTATACTAAATCTTTACTCTATGTGCAAGAAAAAGACCGTTTTGCAACGGCCTTTTCCTTACTAGTATCACTACTATATACTTATTTTACTTTCATGGAAAGTTTTTTATCTAGCTTGTGAATCGTATCTACAAACCGCACTGTTCCTGTTTTATAACGCATCACAACAGAGTGAGTACGAGCTCCTCCCGGGAAATATTTAATAGAAGATAATACATTACCTTCTGTGATAGCAGTAGCAGAGAAAATAACATCATCCCCGCTAACTAAATCATCAATAGTAAGCACTTTATTTAAATCAGTAATCCCCATAGCATGGCAACGAAGAATTTCTTCATCCGTTGCTGGTTTTAAGCGCGCTTGCATATCTCCACCTGTACATTTTAAAGCTGCCGCTGCTAAGACGCCTTCCGGTGCCCCACCAGTACCCACTACCATGTGAATACCAGAACCTTCCAAGCCACATTCCATAGCGGGGTTCACGTCTCCATCTGTGATTAAACGAATACGAGCCCCAGCAGAACGACATTCATCCATCAAGCCTTGATGGCGCTCACGATCTAACATAACTACTGTTAAATCATCAATAGCACGTTCCATTTTTGCTGCTACACGACGCAAGTTTTCTGTCATAGATTCGTTTAAATCAATAACACCCTTAGCTCGAGGTCCTACGCATAATTTTTCCATATACATATCTGGTGCATGCAGTAAACCACCTTTAGGAGCAATCGCCAATACGGCAATCGCACCATTTTGACCTTTTGCGATTAGATTTGTACCTTCAATAGGGTCTACCGCAATATCAACTTCTTCTCCACCTGCACCTACACGTTCACCAATGTACAACATTGGAGCTTCATCAATTTCACCTTCTCCAATAACTACTGTACCAGAGATTGGTACAGTATCGAAAGTTTGGCGCATACCATCAACAGCTAGTTGATCCGCTGCATCCTTGGCTCCGCGACCACATAAACGACCACTCTTTAATGCCGCTGTTTCTGTCACACGAACAAACTCTAAGGCTAATGTGCGATCCATTTTGACCCTCCCACTTGTGTCTATTATTTATTGGCTGCTTCCCAGTCCGCTAGAAAACGTGCTAATCCTGCATCTGTTAATGGATGTTTTAAGGATTGTTGTAACACATTAAATGGCACTGTTGCAATATGTGCACCTGCTTTAGCACATTGTGTCATATGCATAGGTGTACGAACGCTAGCTGCTATAATTTCTGTTGAAATATTATGAACCATAAAAATTTCAGCAATATCTTCAATTAATTGGATGCCATCCATAGAAATATCATCTACACGACCTACAAATGGACTTACATACGTAGCCCCTACACGTGCTGCTAACAAAGCTTGGTTAGCAGAAAAAATTAAAGTTACATTCGTTTTAATACCTTCTTTAGATAATACAGATACTGCTTTTAAACCTTCTGCAGTCATAGGTACTTTAATTACTACGTTATCGCCTAATTTAATTAATTCATAGGCTTCTTTTACCATTTCTGGTGCTGTAGTAGCAATCACTTCTGCACTCACTGGTCCTTCTACAAGACCAGCAATTTGTTGAATTACTTCGTGTAAATCACGCTTTTCTTTTACGATTAATGATGGGTTTGTTGTTACCCCTGCAATAAAGCCCATTTCATAAGCTGCTTTAATATCATCAAAATTAGCTGTATCAATGAAGAATTTCATAGTGGACTCCTTTCTAAGCCTCTGGATGAATATGGGTTAAACCACCCATATATGGTTGAAGTGCTGTTGGAATACGTACGGAGCCATCTGCTTCTTGATTATTTTCCAAAATGGCAGCCACTGTACGACCTACAGCTAAACCAGATCCATTTAATGTATGTACAAATTCTGGTTTACCTTTTTGTTCACGACGGAATTTAATATTACCACGACGTGCTTGGAAATCCGTCATATTAGAACATGAAGAAATTTCACGATATACACCTTGGCTTGGCATCCAAACTTCGATATCGTATGTCTTTGCAGAACCAAATCCCATATCACCTGTACATAATGTGATAACACGATGTGGTAATTCTAAAGCTTGTAATATACTTTCTGCTTGTCCTGTTAATGTTTCTAATTCTGCAAAAGATTCTTCTGGTTTTGCAAATTTCACTAATTCTACTTTATTAAATTGATGTTGGCGAATTAATCCTCGTGTATCACGACCAGCAGAGCCTGCTTCTGCACGGAAACAAGCTGTAAAAGCTGTATAATATTTTGGCAATTCTTCAGCTGTTAAAATTTCATTAGCATGATAGTTTGTCAATGTAACTTCTGCCGTCGGAATTAGGAAATAGTTTTCCCCCTCCACTTTATACATATCTTCAGCAAATTTTGGCAATTGACCTGTGTTCGTCAAGGTTTCACGAGTAACAATATAAGGCGTCATCATTTCTGTGTAGCCAGCACTACCATGCATGTCTAACATAAAGTTAATCAGTGCCCTTTCTAATCGGGCACCAATTCCTTTATAGATAGTGAAACGAGCACCACTTTCCTTGGCTGCTCTTTCAAAATCTAAAATCCCTAAGGATTCTCCTAAATCCCAATGCGCTTTTACATTGAAATCAAAAGAACGAGGTGCCCCCCAACGGCGTTGCTCGATATTTTCATTTTCATCCGCACCTACTGGTACAGAGGCATCACACATATTAGGCAACATCAAGGCTACTTGCTGTAACTCTGATTCTACTTCACGCAATTTATTATCCAACGCGCCGATTTCATCACCTACACGTTGCATTTCTGCAATTTTATCATCAGCATTTTCTTTATTGCGTTTTAATTGGCTGATTTCTGCCGTTACTGCATTACGCACTGCTTTCAATTGTTCTACTTCTTGAATGATAGCACGTCTTTCATCATAGAACTTCACAAAGCTAGCCAGGTCGCCTGTTGTATGACGACGATCTAAGTTTTCTTGTACCGTTTCGATATTCTCACGGACAAATTTTAAATCCAACATAATCATGACCTCATAGAATTCATTTAAGTACTTAATTAATCTACATCTAATATTAGCACATTTGCTACTACTTTTCTACCATTATAGGGATTTACTTACGGGGAATTTACATTGTCCATTCCTCATTCCAACTACTAAGAGAAACAAAACAGCGACTAAACCCTGTTGTTTAGTCGCCGTATATAATAGTCTACTACACTTCATTGCATGTAAGCTGTATTATTCTTCTACTGTTTCTTCCTCTTCTACTTTCACTGTTTCTGGTTTCATTAGAGGGAATAACAATACATCACGAATAGATGCAGAGTCAGTCAAGAACATCACTAGACGGTCGATGCCGATACCTAAACCTGCAGTTGGTGGCAAACCGTATTCCAAAGCTGTTACAAAGTCTTCATCCATACGGTGTGCTTCATCATCGCCCGCTTCACGTTCTTTCAACTGATTCTCAAAACGTTGTTTTTGATCGATTGGGTCATTTAACTCGGAGTAGCCATTTGCTAATTCACGACCATAAATGAAGATTTCAAAACGCTCTGTAGTCAATGGTTTCTCACGATTTTGTTTTGCCAATGGAGAAATTTCAACTGGATGCCCATATACTACAGTTGGTTGCATCAAGTTTTCTTCTACATATTCTTCAAAACATAAATTCATGATTTTACCAATACCATCCGCTTCACCATATTCTACATTTAAGCGGTCTGCAATAGCACGTGCTTCACTCAATGTTTCGATTGCATCAAAATCTTCCCCAGTGTATTTTTTAATGCCTTCTTGCATAGTAATTCGATTCCATGGTGGAGTCAAATCAATATCCATGCCTTGGTAATTAATCTTTGTGGTACCCAAGACTTCTTGTGCACAGTAGGATACCACTCCTTCTGTTAAAGCAATAGCATCTTCAAAATTACCATAGGCTTGGTAGGATTCCATCATGGTAAATTCTGGATTATGACGGATCGATACACCTTCATTACGGAAAGAACGGTTAATTTCATACACACGCTCTAAACCGCCAACGATCAAACGTTTTAAATATAACTCAGGAGAAATACGCATATAGATATCAATGTCTAAAGCATTGTGATGCGTAATGAATGGGCGTGCTGCTGCACCACCTGGAATAGCATGCATCATAGGCGTTTCTACTTCCATGAATTGTTTGCTATTCAAATACTCTCTAATTTTAGCCACGATTTTTGTACGTTTTACGAAAGTATCTCGTACACTAGGGTTTACGATTAAATCCACATAGCGTTGGCGATAACGAAGTTCTGTATCTTTTAAGCCATGCCATTTTTCTGGTAATGGACGAAGGGATTTAGATAATAGAGTTAATTTATTAACTTTAACAGTAATTTCCCCTTTTTGTGTTTTAAACACATGTCCCTCAATACCTACAATATCACCCATATCAAGCATTTTTACATATTTGTAATCCTCTTCCCCCATAACATCTTTACGGAAGTATACTTGAATATCGCCAGATAAGTCACGCAAATTAGCGAAGGCTGTTTTGCCATGTGAACGAATTGTCATCAATCGACCAGCAAGCACAACTGGTTGACCATCAAAATCACGGAATTCATCCTTAATTTGGAGTGCCTTGTGTTGAACAACAAATCGTTGTCCAAATGGATAGATATTATCCTCTTCATATTGCGCCAACTTTTCGCGGCGTACCAACATTTGATCGTTTAAATCCAATTGTTCTGGCACATGTTTTTCTTCGCTCATGAGGGGCCTCCTTATACTTCTTTACCCTTATTGAATGTTTAATATTTTAAAACTCACCATGCCATCTGGTGTGTTTACTTCAACTTTGTCACCTTTAGCTTTTCCTAAAATCGCAACGCCCACCGGAGATTCGTTAGAAATGCGATTGTTGAAAGGATCTGCCTCAGAAGAACCTACAATGGTATACTCTAATTCTTCATTAAACTCTTCGTCTAATAAAGTCACTTTGCTACCTACTGATACAGTATCACCTTTTACATTTTCATCAATAATCTTAGCCGTATTAATTTTATTCTCCAACTCGATGATATGGCCTTCGATGAAAGCTTGTTCGTTTTTCGCATCATCATATTCAGAGTTTTCTGAAATATCTCCATAAGAAATAGCAATTTTAATACGTTCTGCTACTTCAATGCGTCGTACAGATTTATAATGATTCAATTCTTCTTCTAACTTCTTCAAGCCTTCGGCTGTAAGTAAGGTTTCTTTTACCTCTGCCATGTATGTCTCTCCATTTCTATTCCTCATATACAGAAAACAGTGCCACATGACACTGCCTCCCTTATGAAAAAGTTACTTAAATTTCTTATTAACAATAGCTATAATTATACTGACTTCTCTTATAAATGTCAATGTAAAAGCCTAGACTGATACCACACACATGGAAACATATATTTATTTTGTATAGGTGCTTTCGTAAATAGCCAGCACATCCTTAGCCGTAAGATTACTATATGCTGTAGGATAACGTACACAGCTATTTGCAATATCTTCCAAAGATTCTTTAGGAATACCTACTTCTTCTAGCGTAGAAGGAGCACCAATTTCTATGAAATAAGCCTCCAATGCTTCAATACCAGCTAATGCATATTCTGTATCCGTCAAAGCCCCTTGTTCAAGCCCCCACACTTCTTTTGCAAAACGCTTTAGGCGTACAGTAGCCTTTGGTAATATCCACCGTAAATAGGCTGGATGAATGATTGCCAAGCCTGCCCCGTGAGGAATATCATAAAATGCTGATAGAGCATGTTCTAACGCATGGGTCATCCAATCTTGATCTTTTCCTAATCCTAAAGACCGATTTAATGCTAAGGTAGCACCCCACATAATATTAGATCTAGCTTCGTAATCTTCTAGGTTTTCCATAGATTTTCGACCATTACGCAGAATATTTTTAAAGACTCCTTCAATGGCAGAATCTGTCACATTATCATTATCTGGTGTAGATACATATTGCTCCAATAAATGGGACAACATATCTACGATACCATATGCCACTTGTTCTCTCGGTAACGTATAGGTATACGTAGGATCTAACATAGAAAATTGTGGAAACAATGCAGGTCCATAACCACTTAATTTTTTCTGTGTCTCCCAATCTGTAATAACACCACCGTTATTCATTTCACTGCCAGTGGCTGCCATGGTTAACACCACACCAAATGGCAATGCCTCCGTTACAGGTTGATGTTCTAAAAAGAAGGTTCCCCAAAAATCGGCTGTATCTGGCAGTGTAGCACCACCTGCAATAAATTTGGTGCAATCAATAACAGAGCCACCGCCGACGGCTAGGATAAAGTCAATGTTATGTTCTTTGCATATAGCAATACCTTCACGCACTTTCGTAGTCCGTGGATTTGACATAATGCCACTGAGTTCAAACACTTCCTTACCTGCCTCTTCTAAGGCATCTTTCACCGCATTATAAATGCCATTCTTTTTAATACTACCTCCACCATAGGTCAGTAGCACTCGTGTTCCATAGTTGCTTAATTCAGCAACTAATGATTCTTTCACACAATCTTTGCCAAATACAATTTTGGTTGGATTATGGTAAATAAATGATTTCATTCGACCCTTGTCTCCTTACTATTAAATACGCCTATCGGTGATAGAAGGAATAAGCGATCGTCCTTTCATATACTGTATCTGCTTTAGTCTTACTTTCACCATTCATATTAATATCATTCGGCACAAATTGTGGCTCAATGGCAATCCCTGCATGAGTGCCATAATGACGATCTCGACCATCCTCATTTAACCAGTTTCCCGTATACACCTGAAAGTGGGGTGCATCTGTATGGAATACGGCTGTCACATCCTTACCTTGTAACACCGCAAAAGATACAACAGAATCTACTGCGCTACTTCCTTCTAATGGAGCCGTTAGAAAATCATGGTCATATCCTTTATATTGACTTAGGTCATCAGCATAATAGTCCAATGCTTTTTGTAGATCCATACCTCTTCTAAAGTCAAACGGCGTTCCTTCTACAGATACTGGCTCAAGCTGAGGAATTTGATGGTCTCCAAATAGCATGTACTGATGAGATCCTAATTCTAATATATGGTTTGATAAGTCACCTTCTCCATGTAAGTTAAAGTATACATGATTCGTCAAATTGACAAAGGAATCTTCTGAAGTTGTATAGGCATACGTAACTACTAAGGTCTGTTCTACCAATCTAAACACCGCTTCTACATATACATCCCCTGGGAATCCATCTTCTTCAGAGGTAATGGAGTGAGATAAGCGTACCGCTGTATCAGAACAATTCTCCTCCACTACATCCCATAAACGATGTCCTATATTTCCTTTACCACTATGTAATAAGTTTGGTCCATTATTTGCTTCTAGCTGGTAAACTGTTCCATTCCACGTATAAGCTGCATTAGCAATACGATTCGCTACACGCCCTACAGTAGCACCTAGTTGACCATGTTTAGTTTCATACTCTTCTACAGAATCATATCCCAATGCTAAATCGCGTTGTAACACTTTGTCATAGACAGCGACAATGGTGGCACCATAATTACTAATTTGCACTCGTAGTGCATCATTTTCTATTGTACATACATGAGCCTCATGACCTGTTTGTAATCGTCCAAAAGATTCTACTTTCATCATAACTCCTAACCGCCGATACGCCACATAGGACGTTCCACTTTTTCAATAGAATTCCCATCATGACTCGCATACCGACCTTGTAACGCCTCTTCAATACAATGTAATATAGTTTGCGGTGTACCACCATGTTCGATAAGCCCACGCAAATCCAAATCTTCATCACGCAACAAGCATAAGCGTAACGAGCCATCCGCAGTGAAACGAATACGATTGCAAGAAGAACAGTATTGATTGGACAAAGGAAAAATAAAACCGATTCGTTGTCCATTAGGCAATTGGAAATATTGAGCTGGGCCAAATCCCAATCGGTCTGTGACTGGCTTTAGCTCAGATCCCACAATACGTTCAATCTGAGCCTTCCATTCTCCAAAGGTGGGCACATGACTTTGTTTGCCTTGAAATGGCATATATTCAATGAATCGCCATACTACATCCCATTCTTTTCCATAGTGCAATAAGGTTTCCACTTCTTTATCAGAAAATGGCGCTTGCACTACAGTATTGATTTTTATATTTTGAAAGCCTGCTGATTTTGCAGTTTCTATACCACGAAGTACACTAGCTAATTGTCCATTACGACCTACTGCTTTGGCAAATCCTGCTTCTTCTACTGAATCTAGGCTAATATTGAGTCGTTGTACACCAGCTTTATATAAACGCTCTCCATGAGCTTCCAATAGACTACCATTCGTAGTCATAGAAATATCTGAAAACCATTGCCGTTCCCGTATATACTCTAATAATTCATATAAATAAGGATACAATAATGGCTCTCCACCGGTTAATCGCAACGCTTTCACTCCACCTAAATGTAGTGCCTCTAGAAGAGGTAACCAAAAACTTGGCGGTAGTACTGGTGCCATAGCTTCTGTAATCTCCTCTGGTCGACAATAGGCACAACAAAAGTTGCACGCTTCCGTTAAAGATATACGTGCATACTCAATGACACGCCCTTGGCTATCACGCATTGACAGGTTCCTCAAGAATACGTACTGTATCTCCAACCTGGATCTTTCCACCTTCTAGAACGCGGCCAAAAATTCCTTGTGTCGGCATAATACAGCTACCAACCTGTTGCATAATTTCACAACCATGATGACATTCTTTACCAATTTGCGTAACTTCTACAATTGTTTTTCCTAACGCTAATTTAGTACCTACTGGTAATTGGAATAACGTTAATCCCTCTACTGTAATATTTTCCGCAAAATCTCCAGGATATACATCTGCCCCACTTTTACGCATTAGTTCGATGCTTTCAATACCAAGTAAGCTTAGTTGACGATGCCATGGACCAGCATGAGCATCTCCTTCAATACCATGATTTACGATTAACTCCGCTTCCGGGATATTTGTTTTCTTTTGTCCTTTTGCTCTGCTAATTGAAATAGCAATAATTTTTGCTTCCATTATATCTCCTTAGATTATTATATTTAAATTTACCTATATAGTTCATATTATAACATGTTTACACCGTAAAGCTATAATAAAAAACACGCCTCTATGAAAATAGCATATACAGTAGTCAAACATTTGTGACACGACCTCCTAAAGATTTATTTAAGAAGTA
>UQVF01000026.1 GCA_900544365.1 uncultured Veillonella sp.
CACGGCGTGGGTCTGCTACCGTAAGCCCTACATCCCAACTAAATAACGTTTCTACTACTCGGAATTTATTTCCTTCAAAATCAACCGCATCAGTTTCACCTAAATCTTTTTTAGTTAATCCTGCTTTAGATCCTCTAGGATAAATCCCCATGACACCATCATCACCATGACATACAATCCAAACGGAGCCACACTTACCAGCTACAGTACCACCCATATTAACATTTTGGTATCCATAGTGTGTCTTATCTGTAGATAACACATTATATCGTTTAGCTAACCCATTAAACTCGCCCACATTGATATCTGTATCGCCGTAGAACAACATACTTGCCACGGTTTGACCAAAGCCTTCAATGTGTGCTGCATCTTCTGTTTGTCGAAAA
Organism: uncultured Veillonella sp.; assembly: GCA_900544365.1. Classification (GTDB taxonomy): domain Bacteria; phylum Bacillota; class Negativicutes; order Veillonellales; family Veillonellaceae; genus F0422. Next base: position 387 of record UQVF01000026.1, read on the forward strand.
CGCATTGGGTCATTAGATAACATAAGCAACTTTACATCTACACTAGAACGGTCTTCAAGCATTGCGGCCGTATCTGTTACTTGTCTAGTGCTAGATTTGGTGTTTGGCACACCACGGTTAATCGCACGTACGTGAGGGTTTGGCAATGCTGTGCGTTGTGTTGTTAAGTTACCAGTAGGTAAGTTACCCTCTTTGAAACGTAAATCTTGCATGATAGGATTAGCTTGGTTTAACACCTCAATAATACTATCAATTCCATCTTTTGAACCTTTATACCGTTTATGTAAATCCATTAACGTTAATGCTTCTGTACAAAATGTTGGCATAATTCATCACTCCTTTATTTATTCTTATATGCATCAAAATTAGTATTGTCATAAAACTCTGCTCCAGATCCGCTGCCATATCCACTTAAACGGCCTGCATCTTCTGCTACTAGATCGCCAATCGTAGCAAATGCCTTTACTAGGGCTACATTATTCCCAATGCCATTCACCATGAGCACCTCTCGCAGATTGGGAATATCTTTTTCTAGGTATTCAATACCCGCTCCTGCTTTAGCAATGGTGGTATCAAAATTGGAACCTAATTCCTTTACAGTTTCTTCTTTCCAACTTTCTGCTTGTGCCTCTTGTAATCCATCAATATGATTCAGCAAGGCATCTCCCATAGTTTGTAGATAGCCCATACCAAACTTAGCGATTTGCTCCGCACCTTCTTGAGATACACCAATGTTACGAAGAATTTCACCAAAGGCCTCCGCATTCTGCTCATCAATACTTTCCCCTTCACCTAATAAACTGGTAAAGTCATATCTATCAGGTGCTCCTGTAGTTTGTTCTGTCGTATTAGCAGTGTCCGCAGAATGTGTTGAGGTATCCGTTGTACTATTTGTGTTATCATGAGTATCTTGTACCTCTGTATTTGGTTCTTGTGTCACTGTATTTGTGGATTCATTATCCATTTGACTCTCCCACCTTTCTTGTTATCAATTCATTAATACGCTCTTGATGTTGAATGTATTCTAGCTCCGCTAATTGCTTTTGCTCTATACCTTTTACACCAAGTAATGTAGCAATATTCTTTACTATATCTATGCCTACAGACCGTCTTCCTTCATTAAAGAATGATTGGGAATTGCCTGTAAAAGTAGTCTGCATGATACAGCATGTATCTAGTAACCGCATGAGAAACCAACGCCCCTCTTCGGTACCCAATACAGCTTCTAACCCCTTGCGATCCCGATTCTGAATTTCCATCTGTCGAATCTCTCGAATGAGTTCATCTTTCTTCTTGACACCATACTCTATCATTCTTCACCACCTAATCCTGGCATACCTAGCCAATTTCCTACTACTGATTGATTAGTATTCGCTGCTTCCGCCATATCCTTTGTCGCTTTCGCTAGATTAGGAGCTTGTTCTAACATCTGTTGTTGTTGCATTTGTTCTTGTTGTGCCATCATCGCTTGCTGTTCTGCCTCTATCTTAGCTTGTGTTTCTTCATCGCTAAAAGACATTGCAGCAGGTGCGCCTAAATACTTGAAGTATTCATTGACAAGTCCAATCGGGTTAATTTTTGCTTTCACCTCTGGATATACTTGCATCATGTTCATAGCAAAACCAAATGCTTGTTCGATAGTGGTTAAACCTGCCAATTTTTGTGCTTGTGCTAATGGCGAAGTAAAGTCTACTTTAATTTCTTTATCTGATAACGTTTCCCTTAATTCTTCTGGTATTGGTGGGAATATTTTTGCATCCGATAGAATAGCGTAGGTACGTTCAATTACGTTATTTAAAAACTCGTATTGCAATCGTTCCACTACAGGTCCTAGTTGTTGTAACTTTTCCTGTGTACGCTCCATGACCTCTCGTGCCGTCATTTGACCATTATCTAGCTGTTCTAACATCAAGAATAGGTCCGCATTATAACAGCGCTTAATATTCTCACGTGTTTCCATGACAATTTCCCCTAATGGGCCTAATTGCATGTTAACGTCAAACAGAGGTTTTACCACATCATTAGGGTTATCTGTGGTTGTAATCCCCCCTGGAATCAGATTCACATTATACGCTAGTGAAGAGGATACTTGCATGGGCGGTTTTACCATTAACTCTACCGCTCGCAATCTATCACTCATCAAGGTTTGTAACATCTTTACATCATCATTGGCATACCACCCAGCACCAACAGCATAGGTTTCATTTCCTACTACTTGATACCTTGCTACACATACAGGAAAGGTATTAAATCCACCTACTTCTAAAAAGGTTTCTTCCCCTTCTAGCCAATAGTAACTCCGATATTTCATATGCCGTTTACCGATTTTACCGTTTACATAGTCTCGATTAGGTTCTACTAACCAATATACAGTGTATGTATCTGCACTATATGTATGATTACGAAGTAAGTCTTGCATTCTAGGTGGCATAGATTCCACACTAAACTGTTCTGCAATCTGCATTAGAGTCATTGCCCGCTTCACAGTAAATGTATCTACGATACCATTACCGCCTACACTCATGGCATAGGTGCCAATGGTAAACTGTTCTACACGGATCCCTGTTCGTGTATCTCTAAATATACCCATAGCAGCTTGCCCATAGGCTAATTCTTGATACGCTTGGTAACAACCTATATAGAAGTTACTCTTTCCAAAAATGGCTTGCATAATCTCATGCCGTTGATCCAAGACTGCTGACATTTCATGGTTTGCCTGTAATCCACTATTGGCCAAGGTAAGCTTGAACCATTGTCTGCTTGGCGGTGTTAATCCACTCATAACTCCACTGGCAAAAATATCATTGCAATGTGATGCATAGCTATCTAACAAATGACTGGTATCATAGTCAATGGCTTTTCCATTTTTGTCATTCAGTTTACCTATGAAAGGTAACTGATATTTCTTAATTTCACGCCATACTTTTACATGTGACTGCTGTGCATCAAATAGGCGCTCTACCTTTTGACTCACTTCTTTTGTATTGCCTAGGTCTTTAAATCTTGCTCCTGTTGGAGCTCTAGCCAATAAGCTCATAGAATCACCTTATCCTAATTTATTACGCCCTGCACTAGACAATAATGTATCTGTTGTACGAGTTGAGGAGAACCCACGTTTTTTACGTTGATTTTCTTTCGCCATCGTATCATCATCTACCTCATTATTTTCTACTGTAGGTGATGGTGCTGGAGGTTTAATCTCTGGCACCTCTGGCTGTTTAACTCCTAATAATTTTCCTACAAATCCACCACACATACTATCCACTCCTTTCCTTATTCTTAACCAAATGGATTATATTTTGTATTGGCCATTGTTGGTACTGCTTGCGCATACATGTCCTCTTGTGGCACTGTATACGCAAATGTGAGAGCTAAGGCATCACCTTTATCTGGAGAATGTCCTAATCGCTCCTTAATTTTGTCCTTACTCTCTAGTACAATGCGTCCCCTGGTATCAAAACTATAGGTTGGTGTTGCTAGATCAGCTCGCAGTGAGCCATCATCTGGCAAACTTCCTCCTTGCTTTATCCATTGAGCCATTTCGTACCACATTTCAGCACGTTTATTCACAAACCGTTCTGATTTTGATGCTTGACTTCCAAATGGTACTTCGATAATGTGACGGTAACCCATCTGCCGTAGACGGTCTATTACTCCTTCACCTCGACCAGCATCTATAAAGACTGCTCTAGGCTTATTCTCTTGGATAAGCCCAGCCACAATATTAGCAATTTGCATGTTATCTAGTCCCTTATACCGCAGTGGCTTATAGGCAACTAATCCCTTACGTATTGCAATTGTGGTTGCATCGTCACCAAAACGTGCAATATCTACACCCAGCACGAGCGGACTATATTGAATATCTCGTGGTGCTACTGTCCGCTTCATGGCCATGTTAATATCATCAATACTCACCAATACATTTTCTGCACTAGCTGTGAAATCACAATATAGCTCCTGTCGAATGGAATTTTCTGTCATCTCGACCATCATTGCCTCTAATTCTTCTTTCGGTATAATCTGGCTATCATCAACTGTATACATACATGTGTACCACCCCGAATTGGAATCTTCTTGTAATTTCTGTGCTTTTAAAAATAGTTCATAGAACCGATTTTGCCCTTTTGGTGTTCCTATAAATATAGCCCACCCTGTTCTATCAGATAAGGCTGGACGAATGATTTCATCGAACACCTCAGGTTTCATTTGAGCATATTCATCTAGCACTACACCATCTAAATACAACCCACGTAAACTATCTGGGTTATCTGCCCCTCGGATGTAAATTCTCGGTCCTGCACGACTCCTATGTTTAGTTGGTAACTCTACATACAATTCACTTTCATTCACCCGTATACCTGGTATGACACTGGTATAGAACTTCAAATATGACCAAGCAATTAGCTTAGCTTGCGTTCGTAGTGGCGCTACGTACGCATATTGTGGTGATGGTAAATTGTTTTGTATCGCCATTTTTATCACATGATTAATAGTGGCTACCGTTTTTCCAAACCTACGATGTGCGACAATCACATTAAAACGATGTGATTCTATAGCTGGATGTATGAAATCTCTCCATAAGGGCCTTGGTGTATATGGAATCGTGATATTAATCCTCTTCACCTTGTTCCTCCCATCCAATCGCTAATTGTAAAGCGCCTCCATCCTTTCCTGTTAGTTCTGTTTTATCCACAGGTTTATACCCAGCCCTGTCTAAAAAGTCTTTTGCCACTGTAATTCTTTCTCGTGGTTTCGTCTTAGGATCTTTTAGGATTTTACACATCACCCGAAACGCTTCCTTTGCTTCAAATACAAAGGCTTCCCGCAACTCTCTATCCATATCATCCTTACAGGCTTGTTAGTATGCCCACACCTCATTATCCTTCATAAGATTAGAGGCTTGTTGCTGAGCAGACTTTTCGCTATAACCAGCATTAATTGCTGCCTGTCTCATATTTTTGCATTTTAATGCCATATATTCTTTGACAAATCGTTTCCGTTGCTCAGTTAACATAATTCCTCACCTCCTAGATTTGAAATATTTTGGCATGAAAAAAGCACATTCTTTACAGACTATGTGCTAAAAGTCCTGATTTGATGTGTATCTATAATTATGTAATGACCGCCTTATGTAGGTTATGCCCATCACATACTATTAATATATCACACTTTTTTTCGATTTTGTCGCCTACTTTTTTGATATTTTTAAAACTCGATGTTCTACCATGTACAATGACATAATTTGCAACAGTTCATTAATGGCTGCATAGTATACATCTCTTGTTAAACCCATTGCAACCATACAATTAATAGAGCGTTGTTTCCCATAATACTTGCGTTCACATAGTTCTCTTAGCACCACATTTAATTCACATTCACAAGACTCAACCGCTTCTACTAATCGTTCTGGATAATCAATATGTATTCTTGCCTTACCGTCAACAATATACACCTCTCGTAGGGGCGTTATATTGGACACCGCTTCTTGTCCTGTAGGGTCTTGTATCCACCCACCTCCAGCTTTCTTTTTTACTGGATCTAACCTAGCTTGTAAAACAGCACGTTTTATATCTTGGTAGTGATACAAATACCACTCTACTTGCTTTTTTAGTTTTATATGCATTGAATCACCACCTTACCCTTATCTACTATTCCAAGCCTTTGCCATGGCTAAATACTGTGGTTTATCTTCAAAGGATACAGTCGCACCACAAACATCACATACCACCATATTATGTCGTACTCCCGTACCTACACCAATCACTGTGCGCACCTCTGGATTCCGACAAAATGGACATGGTGCCAACCCATTTTTATAGTTTGCCTTTTTCTTCATAGGTTCTCCTAGGTGATTCACTCTTAAGCCTTGCTTCACGAAATTTCTTTTGTTTTTCTATCATACAAAGTCTTTCTTCCTCTGACATACGCCCATGATAGACATTCTCACAAGGCTCCTCACTTAGCAAATTATAGGCAATCACCCTTTGTTGCGATACTCTACTTGCTCTTTCATTCACTGCCCGATTCGTCTTAGCACAGTTTGGGCAATAGATTTGTCTCGCAGAGCCATCAAAGAGTTTTTCACATCGCTTACATCGTTTTATCATCCTAGCATATCCCTTTCGCTATTCAATGATTATTTGCTTTCAAAGAGTTGTTCTTGTGCTCTTCTTCCCTGTATATATGCTTTGGTTTCATTGAGCATTTTGTTCACTAGTGTAAGCTCCTTTTCATCGAGTTCTATCCAGTCAGTAACGTATTTAAAGCTACTGTCTTTTGTAATTGCAGTTCCACTAAATCTAACTTCACTTGGGATTTGAGTTATTTTATCACTAACAACCGCTTCCATATATTTGATTTCCAACCGTTTTATGATCAACATGACTCCAAGAAATATATAGTTGTCTCGTTCTGTTCGCATATGACTATTTACAATGTTTACCAATTCTTTCCATGCGGTATAAAATGACTCTCGTCCATCTTCTCGTGCGGTCATAGAGTAAACTGATTTCCCCCCCGCATCATTTCCTTTCACATAATCAAATGTTTTTGTGCTACCAACTACAGCTATTTTACGAATGAGCATTGCATCACCTCCTCATAACCTTAGTTCATTTCAGAATATTGTTCCTAATCTCATGCGCTAGTAGTTATCTACATTTATTTCCCAGTGGAACCAAACCCGTTATCTCCTCGATCTGTGTCAGATAATTCTTCTACTTCCACAAGATTAATTTTTGGTGTTGGTACCAGATAACCTTGTGCAATTCTATCCCCCTTATTAATTTGGTAAGGAATCATGCCTTTGGTTTCATCATTGACATAAATGGCCGCCACTTCTCCACGATAATCCGAATCAATAACCCCCATCGAATTTGGCATACGCAATGGTGTATCTACCCCCATAGAGCTACGTGGTACTAATTGCAATACATATCCTACTGGCACCTCTAATGCTACGCCTAAGCCAATTCTATACGTACGCTCTTCCCACACAGTGACATCTTCTGCTGCATAGAAATCTAATGCTCCGCTTCCTTCCGTTCCATAGGTAGGTAATATGGCATCCTTATGCATACGTTTTACCTTCATAATCATTCCATTAGCAGTACCCCCTGATTCTGTATGTTCTGTGTTTGCCACAGGTTGTGGTTGAGTATCCGCTTCTACAGTAGGTGGTGGTTCTACTGTCGGTGGTTGTACATTGCCTACTTCCTCCGCTTTATGTTCTTCTGCATGTGTCTCTTCTGTATGGTTCTCTTCTACTTTATTTTCTTCTACACCTGGTTGCACTGTATTTTCTAATTCCATGATTAATCTCCTTGTCCATAACAATAGTAATTTAAAAGTACCACGGTAACTTTAACTTGTATCCATAGCGTCCCCTCCTCTTAGCACTCTACTTTATAAGGACATCTCCCACTAGGACATGTCTCATCGAACATGGGTACCTCCACATAAATCATAGCTACCCGTAGTTCACAGTTCTCTATATCGTTCCCCTCCTTTGTACAGGATAGGCAACTACCTTGTAAGGCATGTTCTGCTAAGGTACTTAGGTATTCCTCTTGCTCCCTAATTTCCGCATCATCTATAGTTCCTTTTTGAACAATTTCTATATCGTACCGTCCTATAGCCCTTACGATTTCTCGTTTTGCATCTTCATCTAATCCATCAACTAAATTGATCATTAACTTATGCGCCAGAGTTGCACACATATTCGCCATTTTTTTGTTTTCTTTTTCTAAATGCAGTGGCTCTATGATATCTCTCATAACCCTACTTATAAATGCTACGGTGGTAAAGTTCTGCTTGTTTTTAGCATTAAAATATCTTAATGTGCCTGCATTAGGATTTATCTTAGGTTCTTGCTTTATAGGCTTTACATTTTGTGCACCGATTAGCATTCACAATGTACCCCTTTCCCTCTATATATAAATTTATATTTCGTTCTGGACATTCACGTGTAGTAAATACTCCACCAGTTTTAGTAACAATATTGGCATGCTTACATGTTCTCGCTTTCTTATACTCCTTGGGTCTTCCCATGCTGACTCCTTTCTAAAACGGAATTTCCTCATCATTTTTGGTAAAAGCATCATAGTGGCTGCCTACATCTTTTTGTTTTACCAATTGTATTCCTACTCGATCTGCTATTACCTCTGTGATGTATCGTTTCTCACCATTCTTTTCATAGGATCTCGTTTGTACACTACCTACCACAATCACAGGCTGCCCTTTTTGTATAGTCCCTACTTCTTCCGCATAGGTCCATACCACGACATTATGAAAGGAACTAATCTCCTTATCCTCTGAAATACGCTTATTCGTAGCCATAGAAAATAAACACACTGCCTTACCTGTTTTCGTGTACCGTAGTTCTGCATCTTTTACTGCATAGCCTACGAGCACAATTTGATTGTTTTCCATACTAACCTCCTTTATGTATAACATCGTTTTACATGAACTCTATTCCTAGATGTATTCAACGCTTTTGTTTTCCACCACTTTTGATTGCTCTTCGGTTCCTCAATCTTTATGAGACGATAAAATCGATAGGGATATCCAGTTAAACTTACTCCCTCTACAATGCTATCTGTCTCTACATAGTATCCTTTCGGTGGAGTAATGGCTTCCGCCCAGGTGTTTGCATGCAATCGTTCTTTTTTCACTTTCGGTTTCTCTAGGTTTTGGCTAGATACCCATTTACGTTTAAAACCAGTAGCCTCTAACTTACGATCACTTTCCTTAACAAAATAGCTTGCAATCCGAACCGCATCACGCCACTCACCTTGATAAGCTTCTTTTTTAGAATATCCGTGAGGCCATAACCCCTTTAATTCTTTCACCGTCATATCTTGTATTCGATTCACCAGAATATGAAAGTGTATCCTACGTTCTCCTTCGCAAGTGTAGATATACTTCAACGGTTGTCCTAGCTTTGCATACCTTCTACGCAGCTTTTTGATGAACAATGTAATATCTTTTTTTGCTTGTTTCAAAGTGGGTTTTATTTCATAGGTGAGAGTAATATAAAAATCTTCTTCATGAAAATTGATATCTATTAACATACGCAACTGTGCTTCTGCATTCTTTTGATTCTGCAATGCCATTTGCAGTGGTGTAATCTTTTCTTTCTTTTGTCGTACACTTTGTTTTTTATACGTTCTTCCTGTATGGTAATCTGTAACTTCACACATTGTTTTTCCGTATACTTTTTTTCGATATCTCATTAGTACCTCATATGGTCGAAAAAATAATATACATATCTAGTCAATACAAGGCCTTTCAGCCTTTTATTTTAGTCCTAATATCTATATCATTTTTCTTTGAAAATCTACTATTTCTCTGTATTTCTTCTACCATATGTGGTATACTATAAATAAGGTTGTATCTACATATGGATATATGAGACCACTTAGTTCCCGCTAAGTGGTCTTTTTTTATGCACTTCGTTCTGCTACCTTTTTCTTTAATACTTTCTTGATGGCTTTGGACTCTGGACCATGCACTACTGCATGATGGCAATACCAACATACACAACATAAATTATCTAAGTCATTTGTTCCACCATTTGAACGAGGTTCTATATGATGAATCTCTTGCGCAGGAGCACCACAAATTATGCAGCTGTGGTGATCTCTCGCCTTTACCAGGTCTCTCATCTTATTTAACTCATATTCATATTGGTTTCTCTTTTTACTCCTACTTTTTAAAGGGGTACGTTTTAATTGTGATGTTCCCCTGGATAAACTAGTTTTTGCTCGCAATGGTGTTTTTCTTTGTAATGGGGTTCTCTTAAGCATTCCATTCACGTCCAATCTGTCCTTCGACAATTCGTAACTCCAACTTCTTAATGTTAATCGCCTCATCTACAGAACGATATAATACTCTTGCCTTATCACGTTCCATTCGTAACTGACTAACAGACACATCCCCAACGACTAATTCTCGAATCAATGAAACGGCTGTCTTTTTATCTCGCTCTTCTTCGATTTTTCTCGCCTTGGCCAACTTATAGGCACGTTCCGTTTCTGCTAACTTGATACCCCGTTCTTTCAATAAAGCTAACGCTGTATTCAGTTCACTTCGTAATTGGTGTAATTCTTGCATTAAATCTTGCATGTGCTCGCTCCTTGAGATGTTTTTGATGACATTCCTTACATACTTTAATAACTTTTCCATCCTCACGAATATATAACCCACCTTTGTAGGTGATATCCAAACCGCACTTAATGCATTTCATTTTCTTCATGTTCTGCCACCTCTTTTGTAATAGCTTCATAATATTGATTTTTAACAGGATATCGCTTTTCAATGTGAATCTCTTCCGCCACAATATAAACAACCTTAATCCCTTGCAATAGCACAGCTTCTCGTTCCTCGTAGTGTTCTGCTATGCGCATGTATGTAAGTGCTACACCTATTACAATCCACATTAATAAGGACATATAGATATACTGTTCATTACGAGGATCAACCACCCAACAGATTACAGGACAACTACCTGCTATTAACAATGCAATTTTTAATAAGGTGTTATCTCTTATATCGACTAACCAAAGGTACTGGTTGCCTATCCATTTCATTACTGCCTTTATAGTTTCCATTTTTCTTTTCCTTTCTGTGATATACTAAATTAAAAGGAGTGTGATTATATGTCTAAAATTACTGTTATTTTCCCTAACTCTATCCCTAAAAAGGTAATAGCACCTGATCCCAAGATTTGCCCTTGCTGTAACTATGGGATTCAACCTCAAAATTTATTTATTTCTGATGTAGAGTATATTAAAGATATCTATTCGTTTATCGTTGTACATCAATGCCCAAACTGTTCTAAATACTTCATTACTGAGTACACACAACACGATGCATATGTCCATGGTATTGATTTTCCAAAATTTGGAGCTAGACCTTATACACCGCCTTTTAAAATATCTATTCCTAATGAAAGCCGTTTGTTAAATATATCCGACACATTTTTAAAAGTGTATAAGCAATCTTTAATTGCTGAGCATCATGGACTCCATCACCTAGTTGGCATGGGGTTACGTAAAGCATTAGAGTACCTGTTACAGGATTACTTAGCTATTATCTTTCCAAATGATGTCGTAAAAATTAAAAATTCCACTTTATCTCAAAACATTAAATTAATACCAAATGAAAATCTTAGAGCTCTCGCTACTGCTTCTACTTGGCTAGGTAATGATCATGTTCATACCTCTATAAAATGGTCTGACAAGGATATTTCAGATTTAAAGGCTTTTATAGATGCTCTCACTTATTCTTTACTAACTGAGCTTTCCATACACTCTGCCAAAGAAATGATATCTCGTAATTCATCTAACTGATCAACCTTGTATACCATTCTCCCTTCTTCCCAATATTCGACAACTGTACGATTAGGGAAGAAGGGATTATTATTTTCTAGGTAAGTTAACTTGGTGATTAATACTCTTTCGGCTTTTACGAATGTCTTTGTATCTTCGTCTTGTTCAGTGTATGTCTCAATATTTTTCATAGGTGCACCTCCATTGCCCCATGGATGTTTTTAGATAACGACATCTTTCACAATGCTCCATACATATAATGTTATCCACCTGGCTACAATGCACATAGGCTCTAGTTTGTTTATCCCTTTCATCGCATATAGTACATATAGCCTTTTTTCTTTTTTTAATCATTGCCAAGTAATTGTTTTAGATACGATTGCGATGGCATAATTCCATCTGGTGTAACTAGGACAATCGTACGCTCACGTCCAATATCATCTCCACGTAAATATGCTAATAACCGTGGTTTGATGACTGAGTATGTATGTGTGTTCGTTTCCCGATTGTGGATCACCTCTACATACGGTAAATCCCCTGATTTACCACCAGCCATCAATCTTGCTTTCGTATACCCTAAGGCAACCGCTGCCACATCGAGTGGTGCAATATCTGGCAATAACTCTACACGATCCATTACATTGTCTAAGGCTTTTAACCTGGTCATTAAATCATCCATGCTAGACTCCTTTCATCCTAAATAACTGCTTTACTTAGACAAAACTTAGAAAATCTCTAATGTGATTTTTATAGGACCTTTTACTATTTCTGAACACTCCAATTCATATCGAAGAGGAGTGTTCTTTTTTAGTTTCTCCTTATGCAATATATTTTTTGGACATAAGCTAGTTGATTCAAATTCTTTTTCTTCTGTTTGACTATTAAATCTAATACTTCCTATCCAGTTTCCATCTGTCTGGTATCTTATTATTTTTCTTGCCATATAGTCTCCACCTCTCTACAGCAACTCATCTATAGTACATTGAAGGTAATCAGCTACTGCCTTTACATTACTCAATTTGGGGTCCGATACTCTCCAGTGGGATATGCTCCCTACGGAAAGTTTTACAGCTCGTTCCAGCTTGGCAATACTAACGCCTTTTTCCTTACATTTCTTCTTAATATTTTCATAAATTTTCATGGTCTCCCTACCTCTTTAAGCTGAATATATTCATTGACTTTCAAAACCATATCTTCTATAATCAAAGTAATCACAAAACCTTTTTTAACTGAAAGGAAGTGGTTCTTATGAGCCAATTTTTGATGATTGCCTGTGCCTTTTAATATCCGAGCTCGCTTTGGCTTAAAAGCGGTCGTCCTAGCGGCCTAAGGAAGATTAACTCCCATAGCAACGGTCTTTTCAACCGTTTGTTTGTCACAGCTCTAATAGATCGCAGCGTCTAGTATATATCGTCTATTTCATGCGGTGACCGCAATGCAAGAGGTAGGCAAACCCCTATTGGCAATATAGCTTTGACTTGAAAACCCAAAACTATATTGGTTAAGCAGCTAAGAGTATTTAATGCTCTTGGCTGTTTTTCATTTCTTTTACTCTTTTTCTTTATCCATTTGTCACAGCCTTACATCTCACAAAGTCTTGGATCGGGATCAAAGTCACCTAATTTTAGATAGGCTCTAGCTTTTGCTAATTCAGCTTCACCCATTTCAAAATATCTGCGATTTCTTGTCTTTCCATGCTTTCTATAGAGTTCTAGTGCATCATCGAGCGCCTTGATGTGTAATGCCTCCAAGTATTCGTTTTGTTTTTCTGTTAATCCTGGTAACATATTCCCTCCTGGTAAAGTTTTGCTTCATTTATTTAGTTATTACCTAATTCTAGTTATATAACTAGAATTTAATTCTAGTTATATGCCAAAAAAAATATAATCAATTGGTATTTCATAGGTTTCGGAAATCTTCTTTTGATAAAGTGCATTCACGAGATGTGGGGCTTTTTCCCATTTTAATAATCTATCTTTACCGATTCCAATAAGCCTAGATGCCTCCATAATCGTTAAATTTGCATTTACTCTAGCAGCTCTTAAGCTAATTTGAATATGCATAATTAACCTCCTCTCATTCAATCTTTTATTTTATAACTGAATTGTACTAGAATATAATTCTATTGTCAAGATTTATTTTCTAGTTTTATAGTTTTATTGTTGCTTTTTTCAGAAAAATATTCTATTATATGCATATGAAGTATATTATAAAAGAAACTAGGAGTTTATATTATGCCATTATCTAATGAAGAAATCAGAAAGCTATTTAGCCAAAGGTTATCTCAGCTCATGCAGAAACATAATATAAATCAAGTTGAACTATCTAAAATTTTAAATGTTACAGAATCTACTGTTGGTAAATGGTTACTAATGAAATCAATCCCCCGAATGGGGATAATTCAAAAGCTGGCTGATTACTTTGAAGTAGGAAAAAGTTACTTTTTAGAAAAAGATATTTCAACCGATGGATATTATACAGATCCAGAAGCTGCTGCATTTGCTGAACAAGCTAGAACTAATCCAGAAATCAGAGTGTTATTTTCTGCTTCAAAAGATTTAAAAAAAGAAGATATGCAAGACGTCATAAAATATGTTGAATTTTTAAAATCAAAATATCAATAATTTAAAATTATTTTAAGGAGTTGGTCTTAATGATCGTTCATATCGTTAGTTGTAATTTAAGAAATGCTAATGCAGTACTTGTAAGTTCCAATGATTTTGATGTCTACACGATTCTTGTTAATAACTCTTTATCTGAAGCAAGACAAAAAAAAGAGGTCCTCCATGAACTGAGACATATCATTCAGGGTGACCTCTTTTCTCATATCAATGTGCAAGATATTGAAATAATAAACCACAACTCCTCATCTGCTTTTGAAGATTATCAAGATATAAATTTTTATTGGCATGTCGTAGACTACTAGAGAGAGGCGTTGTATATGTCTAAAATCGTAACAACTTTCAGTGAACGTCTAAAGGAAAGTTTAAATTTAAAAAATATTAAGGCTATAGAACTCGCTCAACTATCTGGTATATCTAGAGGAGCTATCAGTTCGTATCTATCGGGTCGTTGGAAGGCAAAACAAGATAATATTTATCTGCTTGCAAAAGCATTGAATGTAAATGAGGCATGGCTTATGGGCTATGATGTCCCTATGGAGTCCGTACGTCCACAAAGTAACTATACGCACTCTTCTCCACCTCATATCTACTTACGTGAGCCTAATCATATAGAACTGAAGCCAATCACATACTCCCCTCAACAACAAACTCTACTTGCTGAGACCGCTTCATTTACCGATGAACAATATGATAAGCTATTTGACTATATTAACTTCCTTAAGCTTTCTAAATCTTCTTAAATCTTTATAAAAAGAGAAGCCATGGATCATATCCTTGACTTCTCTTATGAGTAGCTTTCAAAATTAGCAGCGTATATTTTATTATTCTATTAGGAGGAACCCATCATGCCGTTTAACACTCTAATGTATGTATCAACGATTATTAACGTCCTGCTACTTACTGCATTTTTCGTACTAATTCAAAAATTCCCCACCTATCCTAATCGTGTGTTTCGCAAATCTACATTGCTTATTATTCAAGTGATTTCTCTTATTATGTTTATATCTATCATGATTGGCATTAACAGCCATAATTTATACTATCATAAATCTATGTATTTATTTTATGTTTCAGAGTTTAACGCTGTATATCTAGGTGCTTTTTCCTATGTAAAATTTAAATCTAGATGGAAAACAGGTGTCGTTATTGTGTTAGGCCTTTTACCAGTAGTTTGTATTCTACCAGTTCTATGGCTCTTGTTCGTCAAATCTAATACTGTGACCACTCCTATAGGTACAGCTGTAGAATCTATACCTACAATACCATCAGTACAACCCACTGAACCTACGAGCTCTATAGAGACATCGCAACCATTCTATAAACGATTCTCTTTTAGGTTATTCCGCATCAACCAAATCGGTATTCTTTATATATTAATTATTATACTAATTGGCTTATCCATACATCAATCGAATCAAATTAATGCTCTTAGAGATGATATCTACTCTGTTAAACATAATGTCGCCCCTCTTTATACTACAACAAGTGAGATAAATAAAACTTTAGAAACATTGTCTCGTGATATGGATTCTATTAAAAGTGATATTGAAGACGTAAAGGATTCTTCCTCACGGACTTACTCTCCTACCTATATCCCTACTTATTATCCTAAGTATTATACGTATTAAATCAATAGCAAAAAGGAGCCACAACACCAATGTTTGATATAAAAGATACAAATTTTGAATAATTTTCAATTTAAATTATATCATATACCATAACTCTTATTGACGGGTATATTTTCCTATAGTATACTGTTACTAGAGAAAACGCACTGACCTTACGAGCGAAGTGCACCACTCGTCAACCTAAGGGTTGGCGAGTTTTTTTTTGGAGGTTTTATTTATGGCGAAACCATTTACATCCCTTAATTCTTTACTACGTTTAATGCGTAAAAGAAACATTTCAATAAAAAAAGGAGCTGAAGGAAGCAAGGTCAAAAATATTCTCTCAAGAGAAAATTACTACTCCGTTATTAATGGTTATAAAGAAATATTTCTCGATCAAGCTATCACTGCTTCTTCTGGTGACGATTATTATATTTCTGGTACAACATTCTTTCAAATTTATGAAGTATATTGTTTCGATAGAGAACTACGTCACCTACTACTTCGCTATCTATTACAAGCTGAAAAAAATCTTGCTACTAAACTTGCCTATCATTTTTCTGATGAAAATAAAGCTGAATTTAGCCACTTAAATATTAATAACTTTTCTAAATCAGATCTGCACACTACAACAAGACTTATATCTATATTATCAACAGTTACTCAAAAAAACTCTAAATCACAAGATTCAGGATTTTATCACTACTTAACAAAACATCAATCCTTGCCTTTATGGGTCTTAGTCACTAAGCTAACTTTTGGTGAATTAACTTATTTTTACAAGTCTATGCTTCCAGTTCTTCAAGAGAAGGTACTTGGAAATATCCTAGATGACTATCATTCAGAGTTTGGCTTTGAAGTTTCTTTACCAACATCAACATTAATCAATAATTTCAACGACATGCTAGATACATTAGTTTCCTATAGAAATATTTGTGCTCATGGTGATAGGCTATATAATCATCGTGTTAGAAAGGGAAAACATACTCGGAAACTCTTATTCTTTCACCTAACTACCCCAAAAGGTAGTGAAACATCATTATGGGGTCTCATTTTAACATTGCGACTATTTTTACCTTATCATGATTATAAATGTATGATACAAAATATGATAAGTAGCCTAGCTACTCTTTCAAAAGCTATTCCACAACAACAATTCAACTCGCTTCTTAATAAAATTGGACTTACACTGCAATGGAAGGATTCACTACTTTCATTAATTTAATATCCAAATAGATAGTATCCCTATTGATATATTTTATGGGCCTATATATAATAGAGACAAGATAAGTGCAATCATCCCTCAGGGGACCTGTATGGAAAATAACCTTCTCTATTATATAGAGAGGGTTATTTTTTTACAGGAGTTATGTTATGGCAATGAAACGTGCAAATGGAACTGGTTCCGTTTATAAGATGAAACATAAGAAGTTACGCAAGCCATATCGTGCTATGGTGTATATTGGCCAAGATAGCAATGGCAAAAATATTCGTAAAACAATCGGTACCTTTGCTACACAAAAGGAAGCCTACGATGCCATCGCTAATTATGTCTACGATCCTATGAAAGTGCATCGTGATACAGTTCCCTTCTATCAATGTTGGGACTGGATGTTACTAGAAAAGCAACGCCAAGGTATAGATATAAAGAAAGGAAAATTTGAAGCTGTGAAACCTAAACTTTCCAGTATTTGGTCTATGCCTATAAAAGACATTCGATTAATTCACTTACAGAACATCATTGATCAATACAAACATTTAGGACGTTCTTCCCATGATGCTATTTATAAAGCTATCAATGGTGCTTTCAAAGAAGCTATTAAGAATGATATTATCACAAAGAACTATGCCCTAGATATTACACTTCCTCCTGCCATTAAATCAAACATACATAAACCATTTACACCAGAGGAGATTACCATATTATGGCAACATACTGATGATATCCTTGTACGTGTAATCTTAATCTACATCTATACTGGAATGAGACCTATTGAGCTCTACCAGGTGAAGCTAGAGAATGTTAATCTAAAGGAACAATATCTAATTGGCGGTTCAAAAACTACTGCTGGTAAGGATCGTATCATCCCTCTAGCTGATTGTATTATGCCATTTATAAAAGAAATTTATAGCAAAGCACATTTCTCACGTTCAGAAACATTACTACCACCCAAATTAATCCCTACACGCTTATCAAGGCCTATAGAGCGCCTATGTAAATCATTAGGACTCTCTGACCATAAGCCACACGATACACGCCATACGTTCATCACCCTGGCTCGTAATGTCGATATGGATATATTCATTCTAAAATCCATTGTGGGACATACTCATAGTGGAGATGTAACCAGTGATGTATATACACATAAGACAAGAAAACAATTTGTAAATGCTGTTAATACACTACCAGTGAAGTTTAGCGAGGAAATGATGAGTATGGTTGAATAACAAAAAATGCCACCGCATAATACGGTGGCTTTCTTCGTGTAGTATGCTATTGTCAGCAGATAGCTTACTGTTTCACTATGTGCCTCAAGTTATCTTAAGAGGCTTTCTTTTTCTTAGATGGAACCCAAAAGCGCCAACATGTATAGCCATAATCACTGGCTACCATTCGCTTGCCCCATCGGTTTGTGTATTCTTTACAGAATATATACATAAAGGCCTCCCTTCTGGGCTGTTGCAAAACCTTTATGTAAATGCTAAAATGAATTTGGTTATATTTATTTTAGTCTGACACATTTACGTTCAGATTTTGGAATCCATTATAGATTCCACTGCACAGCCCCAAGTAATCAGCCACTTGGTGGCTGTTTTTTTATTCTAATCATTTATTTCCTCCTATTCTTTTGAACTGAAGCCGCCTCTATACTAACTCCATACTGTGTCGATATATCAAATATATCCATATGTTTTATATATTGGAATGGAGCTAGTAATTCTCCAGCAAATGCATTCGCTTGCCATTCTGGATCCATATATGGTGGAATCGTACCTTCGCTTCTTGTAAGAACTATGTCTTCTTTTTGATGTAATAATATATGACCTAACTCATGTGCAATGGTAAGTCTATCTCGACCATAACCTTCACAGGCTCTATTGTATACATCCTCTCGTATTCGTATTATATTTTGTCCTAAGACAGACTCACCATGCCTCCTCCCCAATTCAGATTCAGAGGTAACTTCAAACTCTATCCCTAATGAATGAGCCTTATGTTCCAATAGTCTTACGATATCTATAGGCTCATCTACTGGAATATCTAATAGTGTTCTTAGATTGCTACAAATAGTTCGAATATTCTTTAATGTTAATGGTTTTACATATAAGCCTGCCATATATTACATCACCTACTCTTCTAAAATTTGGCGGATTTTCTCAAGCTGCTCATCAGTCAACTGTTCAAATTGTCTTGCTAAAGATAAAACCACAGTCTTCTGCGATTGATTTGCTGTATTTAAATTAATTTCTACATTTTTTCTGATGCTATCTTCTGCTGCAAATAACTTACCTTCCATTAAATCATCTAAGTCATATTCAGCAACAATTGTTCTTGTCATATTAATAGGAATCGGACGGTTACCATTTTCAATTGATGATAAATAAGCTGATGTAATTTCTAACTTACCAGCCATGTCTTTTAATATTTCATCATGATCTATCCTTATTTTCCTTAATAGCTTTCCATACTCCGTAACCATACATATACTTCCTCCCTAGAGCGATATTTATTTTCTCGCTTGCTCACCAAATTTACTACGTTGTTAATTTTACAATTTTTATTGTTAAATGTCAACTAATCATATTGTATTTTCACTATAAAAAAAGAGCACAGCTTGTAGGCTGTGCTTTTTACGTTTAAAATAAGTTTTCCTCTATTGGCTCTTCTGTATGGATGACATCAAGTACTTTTATAATTTTAAATAGGGTACAAATTAAATCATAACCTTTTCCATATTGCATTTTTACTTCCATTAATACTTTCAGAGAGTCACCTGGCACTAATACAATCTTACCTGTTTTATACCGCTTTAACCAATCATCATCTTCTATATGTGCAGAAATTTTACTTTTTCCTAATCTAAACTCCCACTTAGAGTTTCCCATAAAATCTACCTTGTGTATTTTTAAAATAAAGGTGTTCTGATTAATTACTTCATGTTTAGCTAATGAATCCGTAACATCATCATCCACGTGCAACTCTTTAGGAATTGAGATAGTATGTACGCTACCACCTATTTCCGCTTCAAATTTAACACGATCAGTTGGTCTCATTGTATCCACAGCATCTGTAATCCTTGCCATACTAGTGATAATACTTTCTCTGTCTACTTGAGTATAGCACCCCAATGTACTTGTACCTGTATCCTGTGCATATGCATCAATTTCTTTTTCTAATTGATCTAATTGATGAGTTTGTATTGGTTCATTTTGACTAATGGCTTTCAATATAGCATACTTAGTTTTCACCAAGAATGCTCCTATAATACGTTTAATATCACATTTTTCTAGTCCTTCATCAGGTATAGACTCAATAACAGACCGTAAAAATATCTTAATTGAACCTTGTTCAATATTATCTAGTAATACAACTGGCTCTATATCTTTTGCTATACACCCAACTAGTTGTTTATCCGTATACTGTAACCCTTCTATTAATTTTGCTATCCCCAAAAAGATTTGTTCTGGGTTTGATTCCAACTTTTCATACTCTACAGTAATACAAAATTGATTATCCTTATATCGGTTATCCATAATTACCAACACCTTTCTAGATATAATTTTAGTACTCATAAGCCATTTTGTATAGAGAAATCTAACATGATTCTATAAAATAAAAAAGCACAGCCTTTTATAGCTGTGCTCTTTCATTAATGCTCATTAGTTAAAATTTTTGTTAATTTACTTATCCAGACAGAAATAAGATACTCTAAAATTCTTTGCATCACAAATAATCTAATTACTATGAATTATTAAAACAAATCCCTAATAATTAGATGTGTAAATTTAATTATTTTTATATTCATTCTGATTTCTGTAATATTTATCATATGAAAAGGTTGTGCAACGGTTGTGCAACCGTTTTATTTTTCACTTATTTTAGGGTATAAGTGAGAAAAGTAGCACTCTCAAAAACCTTTGTAGAGTGCTATTTCATCACATCTCTAACTACTCAATATTGAGAATTGAATTGTGATACACATCTTGTACGTCGTCCAAGTCTTCCAACATATCAAGTACACGTTGCATATTCACTGCATCATCACCTGTTAATTCCATATTTGTATCTGGAACCATTGTGATTTGTGCCATGTCTGTTACAATGGATGCTTCTGCTAAGGCAGCTTCTACAGCATCGTAATCTTCTGGCAATGTATAGATAACGAATACATCATCTTCAACTTTGATATCTTCTGCACCAGCATCAAGAGCCAATAATGTCAATGTTTCTTCATCGTTGCCCTCTTGTGGAATTACGAATACACCTTTACGTTTGAACATCCAGTTAACAGATCCACTTTCACCTAGGTTGCCACCACGTTTAGAGAAAGCATGACGTACGTCAGCTGCGGCACGGTTACGGTTATCTGTCATTACATCTACAAGGATGGCAGCACCGCCTGGACCGTATCCTTCATAGGTAATTTCTTCGTAGTTGTTCGCATCACCTGCACCAGCACCTTTGTCGATAGCACGTTGGATATTATCTTTAGGAATGTTATTTTCACGAGCTTTTTGTAACGCCAATTTCAAGCGCATATTGCCTGTTGGATCTGTACCACCAGCTTTTACAGCCACTGTAATTTCACGGCTAATTTTTGTGGTAATTTTTGCTTTTAACGCATCATTTTTACCTTTTCTATGTTTAATATTTGACCATTTAGAATGTCCTGACATTGTGTCCTCCTATTTATTCCACCACGCTTCGCCTCGCAAGCGGTCTAATATAATTGATACAGCACTACGAACAGACAGATGATTGTACTCTCCATGTCCATAGATGGGTTCTAAGATATAATCGAAATCTTCCATTGTTTCCTTCGTCATACCATACCCTGTTCCAAATAATACTACCACAGGACGGCTCTCACTTTCAAGTGATTTACGGAGCGAGGCGTAAGTAATCGTATTATCATAGCTCCGCGCATCAGTGGTACACACGATCGGCGTCTGCCCTTCTAGTTCCGTCACCATATCGATGGCTTGTCGAATGGAATTGACTAGTTCCACGTGTTTGAAAGCATCCTTTCGATCCGGGTTGTAGGTACTGCCAAATCCCGTTTTCCAATGACTCATGACGGTTTCTGCCAATTCGCGTTGACTCGGTACATTGTGAATGATAAAATACCGTTCCACATCATAGGTTGTGGATGCTCTGGCAATATCGTGGATATCGTAGTTCGTGATGGCCGTCGTAATCACCTCACCATGCTTATTCATAATGGGATAATGAACGAGGCCAATATATAAATTCGCCATTTATTTCCTCTTTTCCTCTATGAAAGTCGACTGTTCTACCAATTTTGAAAGTATTTCTTGTTCCTCTTCAGAATCCACTCTATCTAGTAGACTTTTCAGAGCCTTAACTTCATCTACAGTTAAATCTCGTTGCAACAAATCATTTCTTAGTAAAGCAGTCCGTTTTAATGATTCTTCTAGTCGCCACTGCTCAATATTTTTATGATGACCACTCAGCAATATATCAGGTACTACCATACCTCTGTATTCCTGTGGTTTAGTGTATTGCGGACACTCAAGAACAGGATGATAAAAGGAATCTTCTATGGCTCCTGAGGTAGCACCTAAGACGCCGGGAATCATGCGAGCCACTGC